>JBGSZD010000186.1:0-3530 GCA_041750575.1 Thiobacillus sp.
CTGCTGCGCGGACAGGCGCTGTCGCGCGGCGTGGCATTTCATATCCTCGATTTCCAGGTTCCCGTCGCCACCCTGCGCGAGCGGATTCTAAAGCGCGCACGCCAAGGCAGCGATGCCTCGGAAGCAAACCTGGCTGTGCTACAACATCAGCTCGACACTGAAGAATTGCTCACCGCCGACGAGCAGGCCGAGATTGTCAGTATCGACGCATAGGCGAGCGAGACTGCGCTGAACCGGGCACGTAGGATTCATTCTTGAAGAAGGAGACAATGCCCGCCATGACACTGAACAGCCCTTCCCTGTTTCTGCCGCTGACGGGCATCTATGAACCGTCCGCCATCCAGCAGCTTGCGGACGGGCGATTTCTGGTCGTGGAAGACGAGAAGCATCATCCGTTCAGTCTGGTCACGATCGATCACGATGGGCGTGTCAGCAGCACGTCGCTGAGGCCGGGATTATTCGGGGCTGACGATCGTTTCTGGAAGCTGGATGACCTTGAAGGGATTGTTCTCGATCACGCCGGGAATATTTACGCCGTCACCTCCCATTCGCGCGATGGCGATGGCGACGAGAAGAAATCGCGCAACAAGCTGGCCCGGTTCAGAATCGAGGGCGACCGCGTCGTCGCACCCAAGATTGTCAAAGACTTGAAACCCGCTTTGCTGGAGGCTCACCCCGTGCTAGCCGCGGCGGCCGACCTGCCCGACGTCAAGGCCGATGGCGGCTTCAATATCGAAGCACTGGAAATCAGCGCCGACCCGCAGCATCTGTTGATCGGCTTTCGCAGCCCCCTGCTCGACCACCGTGCCATCATCGCCAAGGTGGAGAACCCCGCTGCGATGTTCGATGCCGACGAGCCGCCCCGCATCTCCGCCACGCTGATTACGCTGGATCTCGGCGGCAGCGGCATCCGCGGGATGTCCTGTCTACCCTCGCTAGGCGGGTACCTCATCAGCAGTGGTCCCGTCGGACGCGAACCGGCCCAGTTCCAGGTCTGGTTCTGGAGCGGCCATCCAGGCGAATCCGCGCGTCGCGTTTCTGTTCCCGGCCTGCAGGGTTTCGAGCATGCCGAAGGCATCAGTCCTGCCATCATCGAAGGCCGCGAGCGCATCATCCTCGTGAGCGATGACGGCAGCCGGGACGAAGGGCGCTTTGCCCGCTATTTACTGCTTGATCCCGGGCAGCTGCAGATAGCGCCCTGACCGGATGAGAAAAACCGGCTGACGTCAGGCCGCTGCCAGCACCTGCTTGCGATATTTGTTGAGGTCGCGCACGTTCGAGAACGTCTGACCCAGCAAGTTCGACAAATTGCGAAGAATGCCTCCGACAACCTTGTTTTCCCAGGTTTCGTCGAAGCGGATCTGCTCGTCGAGCCAGTGTTCCAGCCACTCCGGGTTGGGCAGGCGCGACTGGATGGTGTCGTTGGGAAACAGGGTTTCGTTGACGTGGAGATTGGTGGGGTGCAGCGGCTTGTCGGCGCGCTGGCTGGACGCCATGAGGAAGCCGATTTTGGCAAAGGCGGCGGCCACGCTCGACCCTCCCTCTTTCAGCGCGCGTTTCATGTATTGCAGGTAGGCGCCGCCGTGGCGGCCTTCGTCGCGCGAGATCGTTTCGTAGATATGCTTGATCACCGGCTCGGTGTGCCAGGCGGCGGCGCACTTGTACCACTGCGTCAGCCGCACTTCTCCGCAGAAATGCAGCATCAGGGTTTCCATCGGCGGCGCCGGATCGAAGGGGAAGCGGATGGCGTGCAGCTCTGCTTCGGTGGGTGCGAGCTCTGGCTTGAAGCGGCGCAGGTATTCCATCAGCACCAGCGAGTGCTTCTGCTCTTCGTAAAACCAGATCGACATGAAGGCGGAGAAGTCGCTGTCGTGCACGAAGTCGCGCAGGAACATTTCCGTCGCCGGCAACGCCGCGCACTCGGTGATGGCGTTCATCTTGATGGTCAGCGCCTGTTCGTCGGTCAATTTGCCGGCGTCGAACTGGTCCCACGGAATATCGGTTTCCATGTTCCAGCGGGCGCGTTCGAGCGACTTGAAGAGATCGATATAGAGCATGTCGGTGAGGGCGCAGATTGCCTGGGGATCTCCGTTACGCCATTGTTGTATTCGTTAGTGACATTCTAGAGTCAAACTATTCCTTTGCTGCCCTTTTCGATTTGCCAGCTGGCCAGGCAATCGTAAAAATTCTGGAACTCGGGCATCAGGCAAACGCCCTCAATGGGCTTGCGTATCGGCTTGATGCCGTAGCCACCCGCCCACAACTCAATGCCGCCAGGCAGTGTCTGGCGCAGATCGCGCAGCCCTTGCGCCGCGAGCGCCGGCGAATAAGCGGTGCTGAACGACAGGCAGACGACGTCGACCTGCTTGATCTGCGCGGCACGAACGATTTCGTCGATCGGCGTCTGCGGGCCGAGCAACACCGGGTAAGCATCTTCCACCACCAGCAGCGCTTCCACCATCAACAGACCCAGTGTGTGTTCCTCGCCGGACAGCGTGGTCAGCAGTACGCGTGGATTGCCGCTCTGCGGCGCCATATTGGAAAGCAGGGTGCGGAACAGTTTTTCCAGGTGCTGCGAAAACAGGTGTTCCTCGAAGACGCCCAGTTCGTTGCGCGACCAGGCTTCGCCGACGCGCGTGATCAGGGGCGCGACGATGTCCTGGACAAAGTGCGCCAAACCGCGCTTGGCCATCTCGCGGTAAAACTGCCGTTGCAGGGCCTCGCTGTCATGGGTTTTGACGAGTTGCAGCCAGGCGTCCAGTTGCAGTTCGTTGGGTGTGGCACGTGCGATGCTACGTGCCTCGTCGAGGGCCAGTAAGGCCGTTTCATCCAGCGCCAGCAACTTGCCCGGACGATGCCCGCGGTCCATCAGTCGCTTGATCTGCGCCAGCCGGCGCACCTGCACCGGCGCATACAGACGCTCGCCGTTGACGTCGCGCTCGGGCGTCGGAAACCCGTAACGCCGCTCCCATACCCGCAGCGTGTCCTTGGATAAACCGGTTTCGCGCTCGAACGATGCGATCGGCAGGCCGGCCGGGCTGGAAGAAGTCTGAATCTGCATGAGCGTCGGGAACGTACTGGGCACAAGCGAAATAGTGGCCTAATTTAAGCACACGTCTACTTGATTGACTGCGGCACCCCGAGATTCCTATCACGCTGACACGGATCTGGATTGCGTGGCGCCGGGCGCCGAAAAGCGGCCGGCGGGCAGCTTGCTGCCCTGAACCCCTTGTTCCGTGCGGCAATGCGCCACATTCCAGGCAGCCTGAAAGTGGCATAATCGCAGGCCTTCCGCTTGTCTTGCTTCACGATGAATCCTGAAACGCGTGCTCCCACCCTGCCCGACACCTTTGCCCTGCACCCGGGCGAACTGATTGCCTTGCAGATTCACGCCGCCCATGCACTCGGGCTGGTCGACACGCATTTTCGCGATACGCTGTCCAACGACATTGATGCGCCGGCACTCGTCGTCATCCCCGCCGGCGCGTTCGAATACGGTGCCGCGCCGAACGAGGCCGCCCCCGCGCAGG
>JBGSZD010000187.1:0-8870 GCA_041750575.1 Thiobacillus sp.
CGCGCAGCTCGGTCCCAAGATGCCGTCGCCAGCAGCTTACCGCTCAGATTGAAGGCGACGCTCCGAACAGCGTTGTCATGGGCCAGTCTGTAAATCTGCTTGCCGTTGGCCATATCGAACAGCCGCCGCACCTCGCGCTTGCGGCCTTCCTTGATGATCACGCGATACCAGCGGTTGGCGCCCTCGCCGCCCGCGGCGAAGCAGCTTTGCAACTGGGCTGGGCCGTCGTCGAGCTCCACGCCCGCCAGCAGCTGCGCGATCATGTCTTCGGTCAGCTCGCCCAGCACCCGCACCGCGTACTCGCGCTCGACTTCGAAGCGCGGGTGCATGAGATTGTTGGCGAGTTCGCCATTGGTGGTGAACACCATCAGGCCGTCGGTGTTGTAGTCCAGCCGGCCGATCGAAATCCACTTGGCGCCGCGCACTTTGGGCAAGGCGTCGAATACCGTGGCGCGGCCCTTGGGATCGTCGCGGGTGACGATTTCGCCTTCCGATTTGTGATAGATCAGGATGCGGGTGCGCTTTTCGTCGAAGCGCAGATAGATGCGGCGGCCGCTGACCTTGACCACGTCGTGCGGCCCGACCTTGCTGCCGATCATGGCGGTTTCGCCGTTGACCTGCACCCGCCCCTCGGCGATCCATTCTTCCATTTCGCGGCGCGAGCCGACGCCGGCGGAGGCCAGCGCTTTTTGCAGACGCTCGCTAGCGGCCTCGGGGGCGGTCGCCTCCTGCAGACGGCTCGCCGCACGCCCCATGGGAGCGGTGGGCGAACGGCGGATGGGGGATGGACGCGGGCGGGCCATATTCAGGGACTCTCGGTGACTGCATTAATCGAAGCGGCAGTTTCCGCTTCGGTGCTGGCGCGGGCGGTTTCGATCACCGCGCCGAACGCCGGGGGAGCCACATTGTCCTGCAATTCCTCGCGCAATTCCGGAATCAATGCGGTTTCGTCGGGCGTGACCAGGTTGCCGAGCTCTTCCAGCGGCGGCAGTTCGGACAGCGTGCGCAGGCCGAGGTCGCTCAGAAAATGGCCGGTGGTGCCGAACAGCGCCGGGCGTCCCGGCACGTCGCGATGGCCGATGGCCTCGATCCAGCCGCGCTCTTCCAGCGTCTTGATGATGTTGGGATTGACCGACACGCCGCGGATATCCTCGATGTCGCCGCGCGTCACCGGCTGGCGATAGGCAATGATGGCCAGCGTTTCCAGCACCGCGCGCGAGTAGCGCGGCGGCTTCTCGTTCTTCAGCCGCGACAGCCAGGGCTGCATCTCGGCGCGCGTCTGGAAACGCCAGCCGTCGGCTACCTGGATCAATTCCACGCCACGGCCGTGCCACTGCGCGCGCAGGTCGTCGAGCGCACTGCGCAACACGTCGTTGGCCAAGCCCGGGTTGGGCGCGTCCTGGTCGGGCGAGCCCTGTTCGAACATGCGCTTGAGATCGGCCAGCGACAGCGGCTCCACCGCCGCCAGCAGCGCGGCCTCCAGCACGACCTTCAAATCTTCGGGGTTGTCACTCGGTTGCAGATTCATGGAGCTTCACGTAAATGGGGGCAAACGGCTCAGCCTGCGTCACGTCGAGCAGGGTTTCCTTGGTCAGTTCCAGCACCGCCAGGAAGGTGACCACGAGTTCATGCACGGTCGAGGATTCCGGGAACAAGTCCTTGAATTCCATGAACTCGCCCGGCGTCAGCCGCTTCAGGATGCGGCTCATGTGTTCGCGGATCGACAGTTCCTGGCGGCCGATGCGGTGGTGGGTGCGGTTCTTCGCGCGCGACAGGATCGCCAGCCAGGCGGCGGCCAGCTCTTCCGGGTGCAGGCTCGGCAAACGCTTGGCCGCCGCCGGCAAAAACACGCTGACCGACTCGAAATCGCGCCCGGCCTGCGGCAGGGCGTCGAGATGCTGGCCGGCGAGCTTCATCTGTTCGTATTCCAGCAGACGGCGCACCAGTTCGGCGCGCGGATCGTCGCCCTCGCTCACCTCGTCGGCCTGCTCGCGGCGCGGCAGCAGCATACGCGACTTGATGTCGATCAGCATTGCCGCCATCAGCAGGTATTCCGCCGCCAGCTCCAGCCGCGTCGCGCGCGCCGCCTCCACGTAGGCCATGTACTGCTTGGTCAGCGCCGCCATCGGGATGTCGAGCACGTCCAGGTTCTGGCGGCGGATCAGGTACAGCAGCAGATCGAGCGGGCCCTCGAAGGCGTCGAGAAACACCTCCAGCGCATCCGGCGGAATATAGAGATCCTGCGGCAGTTCGGTGAGCAACTCGCCGCGCACCTTGATGACGGGTGCGGGCGGCGTGTCGAGGAGCGCGGGAGCATTCATGGCGGCATTTTACCCGAGCCTGCCGGGATGGCTTAATCCCGCCAGGCCAGGGCTTGGTGAACTACGCGCGAAGCCCTGAGTTTTGGTCCCTTTTCGGTCGTTAGGCTGATTCCATCAAACATCTGTTTGTCGGCCGAAGCGGTCCGTGCAGTAAAAAATCAGGCGCATAATCCGGAAGCCCAGCGTCTCCTTTTGCATAACGTAATATAGAGACAGCCGGGTCAACATCCATTGAAGAATCAATACGATAGACCAAGAAAATGCCTGTCTCTTTATTTAAAAACGTCCGGACCCATGGGTCTCTCTATTAACTGTTGGGCATCATGATCTTCGTTGCTGAAACTGAGGAGCGCTCGTTCCACGCATTTTCGACTGAAACGGAAGCCATAGCTCACTGCGAAGGTCTAGACGTAGAGGCTGGTATCTGGCTCTTCTGGAACGACTCAGGAAATCCCCTGGAACCGCTGTTCTCTGTACCGAACAAGCGCGGCCTATTCACAGTCACTAACGGCGTCTACTCCCTTGTGCCGGTTGCTCCAGAACATCATGGTCCGTTGGCGGAGGTTCTTAATGAGTTTCTTCACTTCGAGGCTCCCGCGCCATTCAATTCCGAGGCTGGTGTTCGTCGCTATATTTCCCAAGGGCAGGCGGCATAGCATGCGTAACGTCGTGGTTGCCCGTGCTGCCCAACCCATCCATCAACACGGACGCTGCGCGATGAAGCCGCGCAGCGCCGGTTATGTCAGACGTTGAAAGTTTGATCCGCGACAGGCCGGTCAGAAGCCTTTAGCAGTCGTACTTGCCGAGCTGGGCGTAAGACCGCTTCGGCCGACATTAAGTCAGCCCCCCCTCTATCTAGACTTCCACTTCTGGCAACTCTTCCTGACAGAGCGAGCATGCATCCTCACATTTCTCCCCGCTGATTCGCGACGAATCAATCCTCACCAAACACCACCGCCGCCACATCCTTGTATCGCTTCGCGAAGTGCACCGTCATCCCTTCGCGGATATGGTCGGGCAGTTTGTCGAAGTCGCGCCGGTTGGCGTCGGGCAGGATGAGTTCGTCAATGCCGACGCGGCGTGCGGCGATGACTTTTTCGCGGATGCCGCCGACCGGCAACACCTGGCCGGTGAGCGTGAGTTCGCCGGTCATCGCCAGCGGGCGGTTGATCTTGACGTTTTTCGCCAGCGACAGCAGCGCGGTGGCCATGGTAACGCCGGCGCTGGGGCCGTCCTTGGGGGTGGCGCCTTCGGGCACGTGCAGGTGGACGAAGCTCTTGTCGAAGAAGGTCTGGTCGGCGCCGTAGGGTTTCAGGTGCGAGGCGACATAGCTGTAGGCGATCTCGGCCGATTCCTTCATCACTTCGCCGAGCTTGCCGGTGAGCTTGAAGCCGCGGTTGAGGGTGTGGATGCGGCTCGCCTCGACCGGCAGCGTGGTGCCGCCCATCGCGGTCCAGGCCAGACCGGTGACGACGCCGATGCCGCTCATCGGTTTTTCGCGGGTGAACACGGGTTTGTCGAGATAGGCCTCGACTTCCTTGACGCCGATTTTGATCGGCGTGGCGGCGCCGCCGAGGATCTTCACCACGGCCTTGCGCGCCACCAGGCCCAGCTGTTTTTCCAGGTTGCGCACGCCGGCCTCGCGCGCGTAGCCCTCGATCACATGGCGCAGTGCGCCTTCGCTGATGGCGAGCTGGCTCTTCTTCAGCCCGGACTTGGCGAGCACGCGCGGCCACAGGTGGTGTTTGGCGATGGCAATTTTCTCTTCGGTGATGTAGCCGGACAGGCGGATGACTTCCATGCGGTCGAGCAGCGCCGACGGGATCGAATAATCGTTGGCAGTGCAGATGAACAGCGTCTTCGACAGATCGAAGCGCACGTCGAGGTAATGGTCGAGGAAATCGACGTTCTGCTCGGGATCGAGCACTTCCAGCAGCGCCGAGGCCGGGTCGCCCTGGTAGCTGGCGCCGATCTTGTCGACTTCATCGAGCATGATGACGGGGTTGGCCGATTCGACTTCCTTTAGCGCCTGCACGAACTTGCCGGGCATGGCGCCGATGTAGGTGCGGCGGTGGCCCTTGATTTCGGCTTCGTCGCGCATGCCGCCGACCGAAAAACGGTAGAACTTGCGCCCCAGCGTTTCGGCGATGGATTTGCCGATCGAGGTCTTGCCGACGCCGGGCGGCCCGATCAGCAGCAGGATCGATCCCGCCATTTCGCCCTTCATGGCGCCGACTGCGAGGAATTCGATGATGCGTTCCTTGACGTCGTCCAGCCCGTCGTGGTCGCGGTCGAGTATCTTGCGCGCGCGTTCGAGGTCGACCTTGTCCTGCGTGTATACGCCCCACGGCAGCACCGTCAGCCAGTCAAGGTAATTGCGGGTGACTGTGTATTCCGGCGAACCGGTTTCCAGCAGCGACAGCTTGTGCATTTCCTCGTCGATGCGCTTTTTCGCCGGCTCGGGCAGGGCCAGCTTGGCAATGCGCTCGTTGAAGGTGTCGAGCTCGGCGGTCTTGTCGTCCTTGGCGAGGCCCAACTCTTTTTGTATGGCCTTGAGCTGCTGACGCAGGAAAAACTCGCGCTGCTGCTCGGTCATCTTCTCGTCGACTTTTTCGCGGATGTCCGACTGCAGGCGCGCCACGTCAAGTTCCTTCTTCAGCAGCACCAGCACCTTTTCCATGCGCTTCTTCAGCGCAAAAGCCTCCAGCACATCCTGCAAGGCCTGTTTCGACGCAGTCGTGAGGCTGGCGGCGAAGTCGGTCAGTTGCGACGGCTCGTTGGGGCCAAAGCGGTTGAGGAAGAACTTGAGTTCTTCGGAATACAGCGGATTGAGCGGCAGCAGCTCCTTGATGGTGTTGATGATGGCGATCGAATACGCGCGGATTTCCTCGGAATCCGCCCTGCCCGGCTCGTTCGGATACTCGACCCGCACCTTGTAGGGTGCCGTGTCGGAGAGCCATTCGACGATGCGGAAACGCTTCACGCCCTCGGCGATGAACTGCATCTTGCCGTCGCTGCGCACCGGATGATGGATGCGCACCACCGTGCCGACATTGCGAAAATCGGACCGCGTCACGTCGTCGGTGTTGTCGGGCTTCACCACCACCAGGCCCACCATGTGGTGCGGCGTTTCGCCTATGGCTTCCACGGTCGGCAGCCACGGCGCCTCGTTCATCAGCAGCGGCAGGGTTTGCGCCGGAAAGAACGGCTTTTCGGTCAGCGGCAGCAGATGGAGTTCGTCCGGCAGCGCCGGGGCAGTGGGCAACTGGCGGTCGTCCGGCAGAATTTCGCCTTCCAGCGCGGAATCGTTGGGCATGGTCTGATCGTCTCAATCGTTGTCTGTACGATTAAGCAGTATCGGGCCTAAAGCCGGGTTTTCAAGGTCGGGATGCGGGAGCCGGCTGCGGCTGGACGGGAATTTCCTCGATCGTGTCCGGCATGCTGGACAAGATCATCAGTTCGACGCGGCGGTTGCGCGCACGGTTTTCCGGCGTGTCGTTGGGCGCGATCGGCTGGCTGGCCTCGCGGCCGATGGCGTAGAGACGTTCCGGCGCGATGCCGCTGTCGGCCAGCAGACGCACCACGCTGCTGGCACGCACTGCCGACAATTCCCAGTTTGACGGAAAGACCGGGCTGCGGATCGGCACGTTATCCGTATGGCCAGTGATTTCCAGATTGAACGGCTCGTTTTTCAATTGCTCGGCCACGGCAAGCAAGGCATCCAGCGAACCCGGCTCCAGTTCGGCCTGACCCGGCGAGAACAGCACGTTCGCGTTGATCTCGATGCTGATGCCGCGCCGGCTCTGCGTGACGCGCACCTTGCCCTCCTTCACCAGCGGGCCCATCGCCTTGAGCAGGTTGCTCGCGACGTCAGTCATGTGCGTTTTTTCCTCCAGCGCCTGCTGCTGCTTTAGGGTGCGCTGCCTGACCTCGGGCGGCAGCGTCGAAGCGGGCAATTGCGGTACCGGTGCGTCGTCCGCCGATTTGCCGAAGGCGTCGCCGAGCGAGTTGGCAAGGATGCGGTATTTGCCTTCGTTGACCGCCGACACGGCGTACATCACTACGAAAAACGCGAACAGCAGCGTGATGAAATCGGCGTACGAAATCAGCCAGCGCTCGTGGTTCTCGTGATCGAACGCGATGCGGCGGCGACGGCGGCCCATTAGAGGTAGCCCTTGAGGCGTGCCTCAATGATGCGAGGGTTGTCGCCATGCGCGATACCCATGAGGCCGTCGCAGATGATCTCGTGCTCGGCAACGCGTCGCGCGATGGTGAACTTGATCTTGTTGGCGATCGGCAGAAACACCAGGTTGGCGAGGCCGACGCCGTAGATGGTGGCGATGAAGGCGACTGCGATGCCCGCGCCCAGCTTGCTGGGATCGGACAGGTTTTCCATGACCTGGATCAGCCCCATCACCGCGCCCAGGATGCCGAGCGTGGGTGCGTAGCCGCCCGCGGCTTCCCATACGCGCGCGGCCTGCCGCTCGGCTGTTTCGAAGCTGGCGATCTGCACATCCAGCGTATCGCGCAGCTTGGCGGCATCGGCGCCGTCGATCAGCAATTGCAGGCCGGTTTTCTGAAAGGGATCGCGGCTCATGTTGACGTACTTTTCCAGCGCCAGCACGCCTTCCTGCCGCGCGGTATGCGACCACTGGACGACGCGCCGGATGAGCGCGCCTGCTTCGGACTCGGGCGGGCGGAACACCCACTTGGCCATGCGCAGTCCCCGTATGAACACCGGCAATGGATGATGCAGCAGTACCGCGGCCGTGGTGCCGATCACCACAATGACAAACGCGGCCGGCTGCAGGAACAGACCGATATGGCCCCCTTCCATGGCCTGCCCGCCCAGGATGGCGACCAAGCCCAGCACAATCCCGATCAGACTGCTGCGATCCATGCGTCTTCCTTCAATTTGGCGCGCAGACGCGCGATGGCCTGACCGTGCAACTGGCAGATGCGCGACTCGGAAACGCCGAATACTTCGCTGATTTCGCGCAGGTTGAGTTCCTGTTCGTAATACAGCGACATCAGCAACTGTTCGCGCTCGGGCAGGTTTTCGATGCCGGCGATGATGCAGGCGCGCAGGTTAGCGTCGAGCAGTTGCGGCAGCGGCATGCTGGCTTCGTCGGCCGACTGCTTGTCGAGAAAGGAATCGTCTTCGTCCGACTCGCCGAAGTCCTCGAAATACAGCAGTTGGTGGCCGCGCGCGTCGCCCAGCATGGACTGGTATTCGTCGAGCGGGATTTTCATCGTCTCGGCGATTTCGGATTCGCTCGGCTGGCGGCCCAGCTTATGCTGCAGCGCACTGATGGTCTGTTCGATCTTGCGCATCGACTGCCGCGCGCTGCGCGGCATCCAGTCGGACTGGCGCAGTTCGTCGATCATCGAGCCGCGGATGCGCTGGATCGCATACGCCTCGAACTGCGCGCTCTGCGCCTCGTCGTAGCGGCTGATGGCGTCGAGCAGCCCGATCATGCCGGCCTGCACCAGATCGTCTTCTTCCACACTGGGCGGCAGCCGGCCCATCATGTGATGCGCGAGCCGCTTCACCATGGGCATGTATTGCGTCAGCAGGTCGCTCTTTTCGCTTTTGCCGGTTGCGGTGTACATGGGGCTATCCTAGAAACCGTGGTTGGACACGCCCGATGGTGCGTATGGGCGAGTGGCTGCCGCATACGATTCCACACGGGCTTCAGCCCATAGTGGATCGGAGTCCTTTAGGGCGAAGCGAGGCGGCGGCAGGCCGGGGCCTGCAACAACGAGCGACAAAGGCAGGCGCGCGACCAGACGTGCCAGCGGGTGCGTAGCGAATCCAACCTTCCGGCGAGCGCTATCGAAAACGAGAAAGCCTGTATCCATTCGAAATTCCATAAGGTTATGAGCAGTCAACCACGGTTTCTAGGATTAACCCCTTCTGTAGGCTTCCATCAGGCGGCCGCCCTGGATCACGCGCTGCATGAAACCGCCCACGCTGCCCAGGCTGGATGCCTGCGGCCAGCGCAGCAAGCCGTCGGCCAGCTTGCGGAATTGCGAGGTCGATTGCGCGACGGGAAACGCATCGACCACCGAGGTGCGCATGGACCCCGCACGGGTCAGGTGCTCGTCCAAAGGAATATAGCCCAGGTAATCGACCGTTACACCCAGATAACGCTCGGCAGTGTAGGCAAAATTCTGCCCCACGGCCTGCGCCTGCTCGGGCGTTTCCATGCGGTTGAGCAGCAGGCGGAACTGGCGCTTGCCGAAGTTCTGCGCCAGCCGCTTCACCAGCGTGTAGGCCTGGGTGATGGCGGCGTTGCCCGGCGGCAGCACCACCATGATTTCGGAAGCGGCGAGACCGAGCGGCAGCGCATCGGGATCGGTAGCTTCTTCCATGTCCACCAGCACCACGTCGACGCCACATTGCAGACGATTGAAGCTCTGCGCCAGGCGTTCCTGATCGCGTTCGGACAGGCGGCCGAGGCGGCTGAAGCCGCCGCCGATCGGCAGCACCTGCACGTTGTCCGGTCCGGCGAGCAGCAGTGCGTCGAGCGCACAGCGCCCGGCAAG
>JBGSZD010000188.1:0-14717 GCA_041750575.1 Thiobacillus sp.
GCGCGGCCCCGCGCGCGCGCCAGCGACCGCACCAGCTCGGCGCGATCGATGTGATCCTGCGCGGTGCCGTGCGAGAAGTTGAGCCGCACCACATCAATTCCGGCTTCCATCATCCGGTCCAGGGTTTTGGCATCGGAACAGGCGGGGCCGAGCGTAGCGACGATTTTGGTTCTGCGGATCATATTGAGTGCGCTGTAAGCGGTGAGTGGCAATCGGAAAAACAAAAACGGTGAGCGAAAACCGCTCACCGCCTACCGATTACTGCTTACGCCTGGGCTCGTTCCTCCAGAATCGCCACGGCGGGCAGAACCTTGCCTTCGAGGTATTCGAGGAAGGCGCCGCCGGCGGTGGAAATGTAGCTCACCTTGTCGTAGATATCGTATTTCTGGATCGCGGCGATGGTGTCGCCGCCGCCGGCTAGGGTAAAGGCGTTGGTGTTGGCGATCGCCATGGCGATGGTCTTGGTGCCTTCGCCGAACTGGTCGAATTCGAACACGCCGACCGGGCCGTTCCACACCACGGTGCCGGCCTTCATGATGATGTCGGCGAGTTCCTGCGCGCTCTTCGGGCCGATGTCGAAAATCATGTCGTCGTCGGCCACGTCGCCTGCATCCTTCAGCACGGCGGGTTCGTTAGCGTCGAACTTCTTGCCGCATACCACATCCACTGCAATCGGAATGATCGCGCCGCGCGCGGTCATTTTCTCGATCAGCGCTTGCGCGGTCGGTACCAGGTCGTCCTCGCACAGCGACTTGCCGACGTTATGACCGGTGGCCTTGAGGAAGGTATTGGCGATGCCGCCGCCGACCACCAGTTGTTCGCATTTTTCCGATAGTGCCTCCAGCACAGTCAGCTTGGTGGAGACCTTGGATCCGCCGACGATGGCGACCATCGGGCGCGCCGGGCTGGCCAGCGCCTTGTCCAGCGCATCGAGCTCTTCGGTCAACAGGATGCCGGCTGCAGCCGTGGTGGCGAACTTGGCGATGCCATGGGTCGAGGCTTCAGCGCGGTGCGCGGTGCCGAAGGCGTCCATCACGAACACGTCGCACAGTGCAGCGTATTTCTTCGCGGTTTCGTCGACGTTCTTTTTCTCGCCCTGGTTGACGCGGCAGTTTTCCAGCACCACCAGTTCGCCGTTGTCGACATTGAAGCCGCCATTAGTCCATTCGCGGATCAGGCGGATGTTCTTGCCGAGCTTCTGCGCGATCACGTCGACCACTGGCTTCAGCGAATCCTCTTCCTTGAACTCGCCTTCGGTGGGACGGCCGAGGTGCGAGGTGACCATGACTCTGGCGCCAGCCTTCAGGCAATGCTCGATGGTGCGCATCGATGCGGTGATGCGGGCGTCGGAAGTGACCTTGCCGTCCTTGACCGGAACGTTCATGTCGGCGCGGATGAAGACGCGCTTGCCTGCCAGATCGAGATCGGTGACGCGGATGAATGCCATGGTTTTGCTCTCCACAAAAGTAAGGTTTAAGGGTTGGCGCGGCGTTCAGCCGCGCCAGGCCTTAAGGCTCACGAGCCAGACACAAGAGGCAAGGTGCAAGACCCAAGGAAAACCCTTGAATCTTGCACCTTGCCACCTTGAGCCTTTACTTGGCGACGTGCTCGACCAAACGCAGCATGTTGCAGGTGTAGCCGTACTCATTGTCGTACCAGGACACGACCTTGACGAAGGTGTCGTCCAGCGCGATGCCGGCATCCACGTCGAAGGTAGAGGGAGCGCTGTTGCCAACGAAGTCGGTGGAGACCACTTTCTCTTCGGTGTAACCCAGCACACCCTTCATGGCGCCTGCGGAGGCGGCCTTCATGGCAGCGCAGATGTCGGCGTAGGTAGCGGGCTTGTTCAGCTCGACGGTCAGGTCAACCACGGACACGTCAGAGGTCGGCACACGGAAAGCCATGCCGGTCAGCTTGCCTTTCAATGCAGGCAGCACCACGCCAACGGCTTTGGCGGCGCCAGTCGAGGACGGAATGATGTTTTCCAGAATGCCGCGGCCGCCGCGCCAGTCTTTGGAGGACGGGCCGTCGACGGTTTTCTGGGTAGCCGTCGCAGCGTGGACAGTGGTCATCAGGCCACGCTTGATGCCCCAGTTGTCGTTCAGCACCTTGGCCACCGGTGCCAGGCAGTTGGTGGTGCAGGACGCAGCAGACACGATAGCTTCGCCCGCATAGGTCGTGTGGTTCACGCCATAGACAAACATCGGGGTGGCATCTTTGGCGGGGGCCGATTGAACCACTTTCTTCGCGCCTGCCTTGATGTGCGCTTCGCAGGATTCGGTGGTCAGGAAGAAGCCGGTGCAGTCGATCACGAGGTCGGCGCCCACTTCGTTCCATTTCAGGTTGGCGGGATCGCGCTCGGCGGTCAGACGGATGGTCTTGCCGTTCACGACCATGTTGCCGCCGTTCACGGCGATGTCACCGTTGAATCGACCGTGCACCGAGTCGTACTTCAGCATGTAAGCCAGGTAGTCGGGGTCGAGCAGGTCATTGATCGCGACGATTTCGATGTTGGGGAAATCTTTCGCCACAGCGCGGAATACCATGCGGCCAATGCGGCCAAAACCGTTAATGCCAACTTTGATTGCCATTTTTGCAGTCTCCAGTGAGTTGAAAATCTTTTTAGGATTTAGGAACTGGGATGAAGGGGACAGGGGCAGGGCGGGCACACCCGCGCTTTTCCCTATTTCCCTGCACCTGGTTCCTAGTCCCTTATTTACAGAACGCTTTTAACCGCGGCCACAACGGCCTCGGTCGTGATGCCGAAGTGCTTGAACAATGCCGGGGCCGGCGCGGATTCGCCGAAGCTGTCGATGCCGACGACGGCACCTTCCAGGCCCACATACTTGCGCCAGAAGTCGGTGACGCCAGCTTCGACCGCAACACGCGGCAGGCCCTTGGGCAGCACGCCTGCCTTGTAGGCAGCATCCTGGCGGTCGAAGGTGTTGGTCGACGGCATCGACACCACGCGAACGGCGATGCCTTCGGCGGCCAGCGCTTCCTGGGCTTTCACCGCCAGCTCGATTTCGGAACCGGTGGCGATGATAACGGCCTTGGCACCAGCGGCGTCTTTCAGCACGTAACCGCCCTTGGCGATGTTGGCCAGCGTGGCGGCATCGCGTGCCATGAACGGCAGATTTTGACGCGACAGGATGTGGCAGGTCGGGCCATCCCTACGCTCGACCGAGTGCGCCCAGCCGACCAGCGTCTCGACGGTGTCGCACGGACGCCAGACATCGATGTTCGGAATCATGCGCAGGGTCGCGGTCTGCTCCACCGGCTGGTGGGTCGGGCCGTCTTCGCCAAGGCCGATCGAATCATGCGTGAACACGTGGATCACGCGCTGCTTCATCAGCGCGGCCATGCGGATAGCGTTGCGCGAGTACTCGGAGAACATCAGGAAGGTGCCGCCGAACGGCAACAGACCGCCGTGCAGCGCCATGCCGTTCATGATCGCGGCCATGCCGAATTCGCGCACGCCATAGCTGATGTAGTTGCCGGGGTTGCCGTGGCGTACCGGGTGGCAGCCTTCCCAGTTGGTCAGGTTGGAGCCGGTCAAGTCGGCCGAGCCGCCGAGGAATTCGGGCAGTGCGGACGCCAGTGCGTTGATCGCGATTTGCGACGCCTTGCGGGTAGCCACGGTTTCGGCCTTGGTATTGATCGCAGCGAGCTTGTCGGCAACGTGCGCCTTCCAGTTGGCTGGCAGGTCGCCCTTCATGCGGCGTTCGAACTCGGCAGCTTCTTTCGGGTAGACGGTCTTGTATTCGGCAAACTTGTTGTTCCACAGCGTTTCGAGCCCTTGGCCCTTGGTCTTGGCATCCCAGCCGGCGTAGATGTCGGCGGGAATTTCGAACGGGGGATAGTTCCAGCCCATGTGCTTGCGAGCAGCCTCCAGCTCCTCGTGTCCCAGCGCGGCGCCATGCACGTCGTGGGTGCCGGCCTTGTTGGGCGCACCCTTGCCGATGATGGTCTTGCAGCAGATCATCGTGGGCCGGTCGGTGCTGGTCTTGGCTTTCTGGATGGCCGCCTCAAGCGCAACGACGTCGTGGCCGTCGACATTCGGGATCACCTGCCAGCCGTAGGCTTCAAAACGCTTGGCGGTGTCGTCGGTGTACCAGTTTTCAATGTGGCCGTCGATCGAGATGCCGTTGTCGTCCCAGAAAGCGATCAGCTTGTTCAACTTCCAGGTGCCGGCCAGCGCGCAGGCTTCGTGCGAGATACCTTCCATCATGCAGCCGTCGCCCATGAACGCGTAGGTGTGGTGATCGACGATGGTGTGGTCGGGCTTGTTGAATTCGGCGGCCAAGAGTTTTTCCGCCATCGCCATGCCGACGGCATTGGTGATGCCCTGGCCGAGCGGCCCGGTAGTGGTTTCCACGCCGGGTGCGTAACCATATTCGGGGTGGCCCGGGGTCTTGGAATGCAACTGGCGGAACTGCTTGATATCTTCCATCGACAGATCGTAGCCGGTCAGGTGCAACAACGCGTAGATCAGCATCGAGCCGTGGCCGTTCGACAGCACGAAGCGGTCGCGATCCGCCCACTTGGGGTTGGTGGGGTTATGGCGCATATGGTGATTCCACAGCGTTTCAGCGATTTCCGCCATGCCCATGGGGGCGCCGGGGTGGCCGGATTTGGCTTTTTCGACTGCATCCATCGCAAGCGCACGGATGGCATTGGACAGGTCGGTACGGGTTGGCATTGCGTTCCCTTCAGCTAAGTAAAAAACCGTCGCATGTCCCGCCCAGGAAAGCCGCGCGAGGGCAGCATGGGCAGAATATGCAAAAACCTTGATTATCCGTCAGCAGGGCGGGCTTTCGCAAGCCGCGCCCAAAGCTGGCAAAAGAGGTGCTGGGACAAGGGCTTAAACCGACAAGCTCAAGCACAGGCTCAGAATCGGGACACTAAAATCTTTTTATTTGTCTGATGCGGCGGCTTATGCGCCCGCCGCTTTCAGCCAGTCGCGCCACAACTCGAACAGTTCGGGACTCGCCGACGCCACGACGGAACGCTCCCACACGTTGGCGATGTCGAAACTGCCCGACAGGCTGGCCAGCCGTCCGCCCGCCTCTTCAAGAATCAGCGCGCCGGCGGCGTAATCCCACAATTTCTGTCCGCCGTGGACATAGATGTCGAAGCGCCCGGCGGCGGTGTAGCACCAGTCCAACGTGGACGCGCCGAAATTGCGTTGCGAGGCGTAGGGCGGCCACGACGCCAGCCGTCCGGCCAACTCGCGGTCGATACGCTTCATTTCCACGCCGGCCAGTGCACGCCGCAATTCGGAAACGGCCGGCCGCAAGGGCAAGGGGGTGCCGTTCAGATGCGCACCGCGCCCACGCTCAGCACTGAACAGCTCGTCGGCGATGGGGTCGTACACCACGCCGAGTTGGCGCTCGCCCTTGTAGAGATACGCCACCGATACGGCGAAATAGGGCACGCCCGCGACAAAATTGGAGGTGCCGTCGATCGGGTCGACACACCACATGCCGTCGCGGCCGGCATCCCAGGCATCGTGCTGCTGCTGCTCGGTCATTTCCTCGCCCAGAACCGGCACATTGCTGATCCCCGGCAACGCCGCCTCCAGCGCAGCCTGCGTCATCGCATCCGCCTCGGTAAAGAGGCTGCCGTCGACCTTGTGGCTGTGCGCCACCTTGAGGAAACGGGGCGTCACTTCGCGCTGCGCGACTTCCCGAACCAGCGCCTTGACGTCTTCAAGCATGTTCAGGCCCGCACACAATAACCATAAACAAATTCCCGCTCCTTGCCGGTCGGGGTGTGATGGATTTCAGATTCGTGTCCGAGCAGGCGAAAGGGCGCACCGAACTCGATTGGTGATCGCTCATGTCATTCCCCTTTCCATTTGATCGAGCAGCCCATGCTGGGAATCTGCTCGACGGGTCCGCGCTGGGTGGCGGCGATTGCCTTCATCGCCTCGAACAGGTCGCGGCGTACGCCTTCGGGCGCGGCTTCCTTGCGCGATTCGTCGAAACGGCCGCGGTACTGCAGTTCGAAATCGCGGTTGAAACCAAAAAAATCTGGCGTGCACACCGCACCGTAGGCCCTGGCCACAGCTTGCGTCTCATCGATCACGTAGGGAAAGGGAAAGTCGAATTCCGCCGCAACGGCTTTCATGTTGTCGAAGAAATCCTCGGCGTAGTCGGTCGGGTCGTTCGACATGATGGCGATGGCGTGGATGCCATGCTGTTGGAGTTCGGCCAGATCACGCACCAGCCGTGGGCGGATCGCTTTCACATACGGGCAATGGTTGCAGATGAACATCACCAGCAAACCGTTCGGGCCCATCGCATCGCGCAACGTCCAGATCAGGCCGTCCACGCCGGGAAGGCTGAAATCAGGCGCCTTCCAGCCAAAATCGCACACTGGGGTGGTGAGGGAAACCATGACGTGCTCCGCTGAATTTCAGGACATCCCCTGCATAATACCAACGATCATGACCGTCCCCCGCTTCTACCTCGACCAGCCGCTCGCGCTCGGCGCCCGTTTCAACCTGCCGTCCGGCACAGCCCGCCACGCCGCGCGGGCATTGCGCCTGGCGGCGGGCGATACGGTCACGCTATTCAACGGGCACGGCGGTGAATACACCGCGCGCATCGAGCGCATCCAGAAGGACGACGTCGTGGTCGGCATCACCGGCTTTGCCGACGTCGAACGCGAATCGCGCCTGCGCGTGATGCTGGCGCAAGGTATTTCGAGCGGCGAACGCATGGATTACACGCTGCAAAAGGCGGTCGAACTCGGGGTGGCGGCGATTCAGCCAATTGCCGCCAAGCGCAGCGTAGTCAAGCTGTCGGGCGAGCGCATCGACCGCCGCCTCGCCCACTGGCAAGGCGTGGTCGCCAGCGCCTGCGGGCAGTGCGGACGCAATCAGGTGCCCGAAGTCGCCGCGCCGCTCGCCCTGCCTACCTGGTTAGGGCAGTACAAGGGCGGTCGCCTGCTCTTCCTGTCGCCGCTGGCAGAAGCGCGGCTGGCGGAGCTGCCCGCTCCAACCGCAGTGGACTGTCTGGTGGCCGGCCCGGAAGGCGGATTCGAAGCCGACGAGATTGCCGCCTTGCACGCAGCCAAGGCCATTCCTGTCCGCCTCGGGCCGCGCGTGTTGCGCACCGAAACCGCGGCGCTGGCCGCTTTGGCGGCCATGCAGGCCCTGTGGGGCGACTTTTGAACGCCTGTTTTCGCGAGATCGTTTGTTTTGGGCGGCTTCAACGTCCGTAGCCCCACGGTTTTTCGGTATCCTTCACGTACCTTCGATCCCACGCAGGCCATTCCGTTGAAAGACACCACTCATTTCGTCCACTGGTTCCGCTCCGCCGCGCCTTACATTCACGGCTTTCGCGGAAAAACGTTCGTCATCGCCTTTGGCGGCGAACTGGTGGCGGACGGCGGTTTCGTGCAACTGGCGCACGACGTCAATCTGCTGAACAGCCTGGGCGTGCGGCTGGTGCTGATCCACGGCGTACGGCCGCAAGTCGAGGCACGGCTGAACGAAAACGGCACGGCGATCCGCTATGTCAGCGGCCTGCGCGTCACCGACGACGCCGCGCTGGCGTGCGTCAAGGAAGCCGCCGGCACGGTACGAGTCGAGATCGAGGCGCTACTGTCGCTGGGCATCGCCAATACGCCGATGGCGGGCGCCGACATCCGAGTGGCGTCGGGCAACTTCGTCACCGCGCAACCGCTGGGCGTGCGCGATGGCGTCGATCTGCTGCATACCGGCGAAGTGCGCAAAATCGACGCCGCCGCGATTCGTAGAAGACTGGATCAACACGACATCGTGCTGCTGTCGCCGATCGGCTATTCGCCGACCGGCGAAATTTTCAACCTCAGCCTGGAAGACGTCGCGACGCAGGCCGCGATCGAACTGGCAGCCGACAAACTGATTTTCCTGATGGACATAGAGGGCGTGCCCGGCAAAGGCAAGGCCATCCTGAATGCCCTGACCGTCAACGAGGCGCGCCAGGTATTGGAAAAGGCGCGCAAGCTGCCGGAAGATGTGGCCTATTACCTGCCGTGCGCGGTCACGGCCTGCACCCAGGGCGTCAAGCGCGCCCACCTCATCAGTCGTCACAGGGATGGCGCGCTGTTGTCCGAGCTGTTCACCCGTGAAGGCGTCGGGACGCTCATCACGCCCGCGCCGCTGGAAACCCTGCGCCCTGCCACCATCGACGACGTCGGCGGCATTCTCGGCCTGATCGAGCCGCTGGAGCGTGAGGGCATCCTGGTACGGCGCTCGCGCGAACTGCTGGAAATGGAGGTCGAGCGCTTTCTGGTGCTCGAATCCGACGGTGTCGTCGCCGGCTGCGCGGCGCTTTATCCCTTCCCTGAAGAGCAGGCGGCCGAACTCGCCTGCCTGGCGGTGGCCAAGGATTTTCGCGGGCGCGGCTTTGGCGAGCTGTTGCTGGCGGAAGCCGAGAAGAATGGCAAAAAATCCGGATTCAAGCGACTATTTGTACTGACGACCCGCACCGAACACTGGTTCGAGGAACGCGGTTTCGTCGACAGCAGCCCCGATCTCCTGCCAAAGCGCAAACAGGCGCTCTACAACTACAAGCGCAGATCCAAGGTGCTGGAAAAGTCCTTGTAGGCAGGAACGGACTTGGCCATCATTCGCCCCGCTGCCGGAACAACCCTGCCCGTCATGTATACGGTTGGCGCCCGTTCCCGCGAGAAACAGGGATGCCGCCGCGCAATGCCCTGCAGAAACAGATAGATGATGAGATTCCGGATTTTCCATGTCGTGTTGCCCATTCTGCTGCTGCTCGCTTGCGTCCGTCCCGCGTACAGCACAGACAAGCCGCTGACATTCGGGATCTTTCCGAATCTGACGGCCAAGCAGATCGTCGAAACCTATCGTCCGCTCGCCGATGCGCTGGAGAAATCGCTGCAACGGCGCGTGGTCATCTACAGTGCGCGCGACTTCAATACGTTCGTCGCACGCACGCGCCAAGGCGAATACGACATCCTGCTCACCGCCCCGCACCTGGCCTGGCTGTCGCGCCAGGATGCCGGCTACCGGCCGCTGCTCAAATACGCTCAGCCGGTTCGCGGGCTGCTGGTGGTCAAATCCGATGCGCCGTTTCAAGACATGGAATCCCTGCACGGCCGCATCATCGCCAGTGCCGACCCCGCCGCCCTGGTCGTGCTCGCGCTTCAGGCCGAACTGGCGGTGCATGGCCTGATGCGCAATATCGACTATCGGGCAATCGATTCCGTCACCCACAGCAACGCCGTGATGCAAGTCGTTAACGGACACGCGGATGCCGCCATTTTGGGCGTGCAACCTTACGCCCTGTTGCCGCCTGATGTGCGTCAGCAATTGCGCACCCTGTCCGAAACCCCGCCTTTGTCCAGCCAGATGTTTCTCACCCATCCGCGTCTGCGCGATGCCGAGGCGCTGGCGATTCGCACTGGATTGCTGCATTTCGCCGCCTCGCCCGAGGGAATGGCGTTCCTGAAGCGCGGTGCCCATGGCGGCTTCGCCAACGTGGACGGCAACGAATTGCAGGCCTTTCGCCCCTACGCGTTGCAGGCGCAAGAAATGTTGCGCGCCGTCCGATGAAGACCTGGCTGGCGAATCTCTCATTGCGTTACAAGCTGACGCTGGCCGCGCTGGCGGTCGAGGCGATCATGCTGACCTTTCTGATCGTCAACGGCATGCAGCTGACCGGCCAGGCGCTGCAAAAACAGGCGGAACAACGCACGCAGGAAATCGCAAAAATCCTGGCCGCGGCCTTGCAAGCCCCGCTGTCCCAGCAGGATGCGGCCAGCGTTCGCGATGTCGTCGACTCCCTGCGCAGCAACGACGATTTGAAAATGATCCGGGTTCGCGACGGCGAGAACCACGTCGTCTACCAGATCGGAAACGGCGTCAGCAAAGCCGATTTCCACGCCGCCCAATCGGTCATGCTGGCGGGGCAGCGCTACGGAAATATTGATCTGGTTCTCTCGGGCGATTTCATCCGCGAAGCGCGACACCGGCATGTGCGCCAGAGTCTGGTCATCGCGCTCGCCGCGCTGCTGCTGACCGCTGTCCTGCTTGCCCTGTCGGCTGGCGGCGTGATTCGCCGCTTCGACGTGCTGACCCGGGCCAGCAAGCGCATGGAGCAGGGCGACCTGGACGTCAAACTGACCGGCGAGGGCGAAGACGAAATCGGCCAGCTGATCGGCACTTTCAATCGCATGGCCGAGTCGGTCCGTTTCAACGTCGAGAGGGCGCGCGAAAACGAAGCGCGCTTTCATGCCATCGCCGACTACACCCACGACCTGGAATTCTGGCTGTCGCCCGAAGGCCGGCTGTTGTGGGTCAACCTCTCGGTCGAGCGCCTGCTCGGCTATACCGTCGGCGAATGCATGGGCCGGATGAACTTTCCGATCGACGTCATCTATCCGGAAGACCGCGCCGCCGCCGAGTTTCAGCTGCGCCAGGCTTTGCGCGGCACCTCGGGTCAGGGCTACGCATTCCGCATCTGCCGCAAGGACGGCGGGCATTTCTGGGCGTCGGTAAACTGGCAGCCGATTCACGACTACAGCGGTGCCTATCAGGGCATCCGCGCCAGTATCCACAGCATCGACGATCTCAAGGCGACCGAGGCCAACCTGCGCCAGGCCATCAACGAACTGCGCACGGCGGAAGGCCTGCAAAGACGCTATCTGGAAGAAACCGAACAGGAACGCGCGCGCCTGGTATCGCTGTTGTCGGCAATGAATCTGGGCATCCTGTTCGTCGCTGCCGACGGCCGGGTCATTTACCACAACCCCGCGTTTACCCGCATGTGGATGATCGACGAGGAAACCAATCTGATCGGACTGCCGGTGCACGAGGTGCTGGCCAAATCGACGTCGACGCTGGCACGCCCCGATCATTTCTCCAGGCATTTGCTGTCGGTACTGGAAACGCGCGAACTGTCCGACAGCTATGAAATCCAGATGACCGATGGCCGCGTCATCACCGAGCTCGATTACCCGGTGCGCGACCGCGAAGGCCGCTTCATCGGTCACCTGTGGATTTACGAAGACGTCACCCGCGAGCGTCAGACTGCCGAACAGCTGGTGTATCTGGCCGAACGTGACGCACTGACCGGGCTTTACAACCGCCACCGCTTCCAGCAGGAACTGGCGCGCACCATGCTGGAAAGCGACCGCCACCAGACCCAGTGCGCGGTCATGTTCTTCGACCTCGACGAATTCAAGACCATCAACGACAGCTATGGTCACCGCGCCGGCGATGCGCTGCTGATCCGCGTGGCCAGCGAAATCGGCACGCTGGTACGCCGCAATGAAGTCCTGGCGCGGCTGGGCGGCGACGAGTTCGCCATCCTGCTGCCCGCCGTGCAGGGCAACGAAGCCGAAGTGCTGGCTGACCGCGTGGTACGCGCGATCGCGCAGATCCCCTTCCGCTTCGAAGGACAGAATCTGCGGCTCACCACCAGCCTCGGCATTGCCTACTATCCCGGACATGCCGCCGATGCCGACAATCTGGTCGCGCGCGCGGACATTGCCATGTACCAGGCCAAGGACGCCGGCAAGAACACCTGGCGCGTATTCCGCGCAGACAACGAGGCCGATACCGAAATGCGCACCCGCCTGTCGTGGGGCGAACACATCAGCATCGCACTCGACAAGGGGCTGTTCCAGCTCCATTTCCAGGGCGTGTACCGAGCGGAGGATGGCACCCTGTCCCACCTGGAGGCGCTCATCCGCATGACCGATGAGCGCAACCCCGGCCAGCTCATCATGCCGGGCCATTTCATCCAGCTGGCCGAAAAAAGCGGACGCATCCTCGACATCGACCGCTGGGTGATCCACGAAACGCTGCGCCGCCTGGCCGAAAATCCAGCCATTCCGTCGATCGCGCTCAACCTGTCGGGGCGTTCGCTGTCCGAGCCCAGCCTGCCGCAACACATCGGCGACGAGCTGCGCCGGTCCGGCGTCAATCCCAGCCGCCTGATCGTCGAAATCACCGAAACCGCGGCCGTCTCCGACCTGCACGATGCGCAGCGCATGATCGAGGCACTGCGCCAGCTGGGCTGCGGCGTCTGCCTCGACGATTTCGGCGTCGGCTTCGCCTCGTTCGCCTACCTCAAGCATCTGCACGTCGATACCATCAAGATCGACGGCATCTTCATCCGCGACCTGCCCAGCGACCCCGACAACCAGGTGTTCGTTCAGGCCATGGTCAGCGTCGCGCTCGGCCTCGGCAAGTCGGTCGTGGCGGAATACGTCGAGGACGGCCCGACGCTCGCGCTGCTGCGCCAGTTCGGCGTCGATCTGGTGCAGGGTTATTACCTGGACCGGCCGATCCCCGACCATCCTGCGCTGCAGGTCAAAGCCAAGGCATAGGTTGCACGGCACGGCTGCCCGCGACCGCGTGCGGCTGGATGTTAAAATGTCGCGTTTTGCACCTCCAGGATTCCGCCGTGCTCACCGCTTCCAGCATCACCCTGCAATTCGCTTCCAAACCGCTGTTCGAGAACGTCAACGTCAAGTTCGGCGACGGCAACCGCTATGGCCTGATCGGTGCCAACGGTTGCGGCAAGTCGACCTTCATGAAAATCCTCGCCGGCGAGCTTGAGCCGACCGCCGGCAACGTCTCGCTCGACCCCGGCGAACGCATGGCCTGGCTGCGCCAGGACCAGTTCGCCTACGAAGACCAGCGCGTGCTCGACGTGGTGATGCAGGGCCACGCCGAGATGTGGCAGGTGATGCAGGAAAAGGACGCCATCTACATGAACCCGGAGGCGAGCGAGGAAGATTACCTGCACGCTGCCGAACTGGAGGCCAAGTTCGGCGAGATGGGTGGTTACGATGCCGAGGCACGCGCCGGACAATTATTACTTGGCGTGGGCATCCCCATCGAACAGCACAACGGCCCGATGAGCGAGATTGCGCCGGGCTTCAAGCTGCGCGTGCTGCTGACGCAGGCACTGTTCTCCAACCCCGACATCCTGCTGCTCGACGAGCCGACCAACAACCTCGACATCAACACCATCCGCTGGCTGGAAAACGTGTTGAACGAGAGCAACGCCACGATCATCGTCATCTCGCACGACCGCCACTTCCTGAACCAGGTCTGTACCCACATGGCCGACCTCGACTTCGGCACCATCAAGGTCTATCCGGGCAACTACGACGACTACATGCTGGCATCCACCCAGGCCAAGGAGCGTCAGGCCTCGGCCAACGCCAAGGCCAAGGACAAGGTCGCCGAGCTGCAGGAATTCGTGCGCCGCTTCTCGGCCAACAAGTCGAAGGCGCGCCAGGCTACCAGCCGCATGAAGATGATCGACAAGATCAAGATCGAGGATTTCAAGCCCAGCTCGCGGCAGAACCCCTACATCCGCTTCGAGCCGGAAAAGGCGCTGCATCGCCGCGCGCTCGAAGTCGAGAATCTCAAATTTGGCTATGGCGATGCGCCGCTGTTCAGCAACCTCGGCTTCTCGCTCGAGGCCGGCGAGAAAATGGCCGTCATCGGCGGCAACGGCGTCGGCAAATCGACGCTGATGAAACTGTTGATGGGCGAATTGCAACCCGGATACGGCGAAATCCGCTGGAGCGAAAACGCCAACACCGGCTATTTCTCGCAAGACCACGTCAGCGATTTCGACATGGACCTGAACCTCACCGACTGGATGCACCAGTGGACGCAGCAGGGCGACGACGAACAGGTGCTACGCGGCATTCTCGGGCGGCTGCTGTTCTCCGGAGACGACGTGAAAAAATCGGTGCGCGTACTGTCCGGCGGCGAAAAAGGCCGGATGCTCTACGGCAAGCTGATGCTCGGTCGCCACAACGTGCTGGTGATGGACGAACCGACCAACCACATGGACATGGAATCGATCGAATCGCTCAACCTCGCGCTAGACCTGTTCAAGGGCACGCTGATCTTCGTCTCGCACGACCGCCAGTTTGTCTCGAGCCTCGCCACCCGCATCCTCGAAATCACCCCCGAGGGTGTCGAGTTCTACATGGGCACCTACGACGAGTACCTGCACGCCAAGGGTCTCGAATGAACACAGTTGTCGTCGTCGGCCTGGGGCAATTGGGTTGCGTATTCGCCGGTGGTCTGCTGCGCGCCGGCTGCAGCGTCGTCCCGGTCAACCGCGGCGACGACATGGCGGTGCTGGCGACTGCACACCCCGCACCAGAACTGGTATTGATCGCGGTCGCCGAGAACGACCTGCACGGTGTGCTGGCAGCCTTGCCCGAGGCATGGAAACCCTACGCCGCGCTGATCCAGAACGAACTGCTGCCGCGCGACTGGCAGGCGCATGGCTACACCGATCCCACGGTGATCTCGGTGTGGTTCGAAAAAAAGAAGGGCATTGACGCCAAACCGCTGATAGCTTCTCCCGTGGCCGGCCCGGGTGCTGGGCTATTGTGCCGCGCGCTGGCCGCCATCGATTTGCCCTGCCGCGAAGTGGCCCTGGACGATGAACTGCTGTTCGAACTGATGCGCAAGAATCTCTACATCCTCACCACCAACCTCGCCGGCCTCAAGACCGGCGGCACCGTGTCGCAGCTGTGGGCGCAACACGAAGCTTTTGCTCGCCAGGTGGCGAACGAGGTGATGGATATTCAGAACGCTCTCACCGGCGTGAAGCCCCCCCGCGACGCCCTGATCGCCGGCATGCTCGAAGCTTTCGACGGCGACCCCGACCACGGCTGCACCGGGCGCTCGGCGCCGGCACGGCTGGCGCGCGCCC
>JBGSZD010000189.1:0-7963 GCA_041750575.1 Thiobacillus sp.
GGCCGCGCGGTCGGCGTGCTGGTCGATCTGCAAGGTCCGAAAATTCGCATCGGCAAGTTCAAGGACAGCAAAATCACCTTGGCCAAGGGCGATACCTTCATTCTGGACGCTGCCTGCACGATGGGCGATCAGACCCGCGTCGGCCTGGATTACAAAGAATTGCCGAATGACGTGAAGCGGGGCGTGACGTTGCTGCTGGACGATGGCCGCATCGAATTCTGGGTCGAAGACGTCAAGGGCACGGAAATCATCTGCAAGGTGGTGCAGGGTGGCGTGCTGTCCAACAACAAGGGCATCAATCGCAAGGGGGGCGGCTTGTCGGCTGCCGCGCTGACCGAGAAGGACATCGAGGACATCAAGACTGCTGCCGCGCTGAAGGCGGACTATCTGGCGGTGTCGTTCCCGCGTTCCGGGGCCGACATGCGCCAGGCGCGCGAACTGCTGCGGGCGGCGGGCGGCAAAAGCCAACTGGTGGCCAAAATCGAGCGTACCGAAGCGATCGAACATCTGGAAGAAATACTCGAAGCCTCCGATGCAATCATGGTGGCGCGCGGCGATCTGGGCGTGGAAGTTGGCGATGCCGCCGTGCCGGCGTTGCAGAAGCGCATGATCCGCATGGCGATCGAGCGCAACAAGGTCGTCATCACGGCCACCCAGATGATGGAATCGATGATCACCAGCCCGATTCCGACCCGCGCCGAGGTGTCCGATGTGGCCAACGCGGTGCTTGACGGCACCGATGCGGTGATGCTGTCGGCGGAAACTGCCGCTGGCCAGTTCCCGGTCGAAGCAGTGCAGGCGATGGATCGAGTGTGCCTGGAAGCAGAAAAGGAAGCCGAACCCGGCTTTTCCAACGACCGTTTGAGCAAAAGCTTTTTGCGCGCCGACGAGGCGATCGCGATGTCGGCGGTGTTCACCTCGGTGCATCTCAACATCAAGGCGATCGCAGCGCTGACCGAGTCCGGCAATACCTGTCTGTGGATGAGTCGGCTGTCGACTCGGGTGCCGGTCTATGCCTTGACACCTCAGGTCGAAACCCGTAGAAAAGTCACTCTTTTCCGTGGCGTGTATCCCATCAATCTGAAAACGTCCAGCAAGGACCGCGATGTGTTGCTGGCCGAGGCCGAGGAAGAGTTGCGACGCCGCGGCGCGGTGCGCGAGGGCGACCTCCTCCTGCTGACCATCGGTGAGCCGATCGGCCAGTCGGGCGGCACCAACACCATGAAAATCGTCCGCGTGGGCGGCTCGAAAAAATCCTGATATTCAGTTGCAAGTTTTTAACCTAGGAGAGTGTAAATGGCCCTGATTTCCCTTCGTCAATTGCTCGACCATGCCGCCGAAAACGGCTATGGTTTGCCCGCGTTCAACGTCAACAACATGGAACAGGTTCAGGCCATCATGCAGGCCGCAGCCGCCGTGGATTCCCCGGTGATCCTGCAAGGTTCCGCCGGTGCCCGTTCCTATGCCGGAGAACCCTTCCTGCGCCACCTCATCCTGGCCGCCATCGAAATGTATCCGCAGATTCCCGTCTGCATGCACCAGGATCATGGCGCGTCCCCCAGCATCTGTTTCCGCTCCATCCAGTCCGGCTTTTCGTCCGTGATGATGGACGGCTCGCTGGGCACCGACGGCAAGACCCCGTCCACCTACGAATACAACGTTGCCACTACCGCCAAGGTGTCCGAACTGGCGCATGCCTGCGGCGTGTCCGTCGAAGGCGAACTGGGTTGCCTGGGTTCGCTGGAGTCCGGCATGGCCGGCGAGGAGGATGGCCACGGAGCTGAAGGCAAGCTGTCGCACGATCAACTGCTGACCGATCCCGACGAAGCCGCCGATTTCGTTTCCAAAACTCACGTGGACGCACTGGCCATCGCTATCGGCACTTCTCACGGCGCCTACAAGTTCACCCAGAAGCCCACTGGCAAAGTGCTGAGGATCGACCGCGTGAAGGAAATACACGCCCGCATCCCCAACGTGCACCTTGTCATGCACGGCTCCTCTTCCGTACCGGAAGACTGGCTCGCCATCATCAACAGCTTCGGCGGCGACATGGGCCAGACCTACGGCGTGCCGGTCAGCGAAATCGTCGAAGGCATCAAGAACGGGGTGCGCAAGGTCAACATCGACACCGACCTGCGTATGGCCTCGACCGGAGCCATACGCAAGCATCTGGCGGAAAACAAGTCCAATTTCGACCCGCGCAAATTCCTCAAGGAAGCCACCAAAGGGATGAGTGACATCTGCAAGAATCGCTACGAAGCCTTCGGTGCGGCGGGCCAGGCGAGCAAGATCAAGAAGGTCTTCAACCTGGAAGATATGCAGAAGCGCTACGACAAGGGCGAGCTGGATCCCAAGGTCAACTGATCGACGATGGGTCTTGTTCATAAGGGGGCGCTGCGGCGCCCCCTTTTTCATGTGCGTCGCGCAAACAGACCCTGTTTAGATGGGACTGGACATGTTCAAAAGCTTGAATATAATTATCAAAGGATACCGTTGTCCTGTTATTGGAGCGCTGTAATGAAGAAATTCGCTGCCCTGATCGCCCTTGCCCTGCCCCTTTACGTTGCCCCCGTGCATGCCAGCCCGGAGTTGGCGACCAAAAGCAAATGCATGAGCTGTCACCAGGTCGAAAAAAAGGTGTTGGGACCTTCGTTCAAGGACATCGCCGCCAAATACAAGGCCGATAAGACGGCTGAAGCGATGCTGGCCAACGGTATCGTCAAAGGCGTTAAAGGCAAGTGGGGCAAGATTCCGATGCCGCCGCAAAAGATTGCACCGGCGGATGCTGCTGCATTGGCGAAGTGGATTGTGACGCTGTAACTGGCGTCACGACTGGGCGCGGCTGAGCCGCGTTCAATCAGCCGAGCATGGCCTTTAAGGCTGCCAGGCGGTTGCTGCCGCTGGCTTTGGCATCGGCGTCGGCCGGTTTGTCCGGCTGGCGCACGTCATCCCCAAGTTCATCGATGAAGCGTGACGGATCGCAGGCCACCGTCTCGCGTGCGCGCTTGCGGCGCGCGCAGTAGGACAACGTCAGCGATTTCTTCGCGCGGGTGACGCCGACGTACATCAGTCGGCGTTCCTCTTCCAGGCGGCCTTCGTCCACCGCGTCTCGGTGCGGCAGAATATTTTCCTCGACGCCGACCAGGAACACATGGCCGTACTCCAGCCCTTTGGCGGCGTGCAGGGTGGAGAGGCGCACCGCGTCGGGTTCTTCCTCGTCGCGGCCTTCCAGCAGCGTGATCAGCGCGATGGTCTGCGTCAGCTGCAGTAAATCCTTGTCGTCTTCCTCGCCCTTCTTGGCGATCCAGGCGGCGAATTCCAACACGTTGTTCCACTTGCTCTGCGCCACGCGCTGGTCGTCCCGGTCGAACAGGTAGACCTCGTAGCCGATGGTTTTCAGCAGATCGTCCAGCAACTCGCCCGCCGGTTCGCGGGCGACGCGTTCCTCGAAACGGTTGATGAAATTGCAGAACTCGGTCAACGGCGCCAACTGGCGCTCTCCGATCTGCGCCGCTGCTGCGGCGGAAAATACCGATTCGAACAGGCTCACATGCAGCGTTGCAGCGACCTGACCGAGCTTTTCCAGGGTGGCGGCGCCAATGCCGCGCTTCGGCGTGGTGGCTGCGCGGATGAAGGCGGGATCGTCGTCGCTGTTGGCGATCAGGCGCAGATAGGCGATGACGTCCTTAATCTCGGCACGGTCGAAGAAGGACTGGCCGCCGGACAGTTGATACGGCACCTTTTCGTTGCGCAGCGCCTGTTCGAATACCCGCGCCTGGTAGTTGCCGCGATAGAGAATCGCGTAGTCGCGCCATTCGGTGCGGTGCTGGAATTTATGCGACAGCAGGCGCATGACCACCGATTCGGCCTCGTGCTCGTCGTCGCGCGTCGGCATCACCTGAATCGCGTCGCCGTGGCCGAGATCGCTCCACAGGCGCTTCTCGAACAGCTTGGGGTTATTGCTGATCAGGCTGTTGGCCGCCTTCAGGATGCGTATGGTCGAGCGGTAGTTCTGTTCCAGCTTGACCACGTGCAAGTGCGGAAAATCCTCGCGCAACTGGCGCAGGTTGTCGGCCGACGCGCCGCGCCAGCCGTAGATCGCTTGGTCGTCGTCGCCCACCGCGGTGAAGGCCGCGCGTACGCCGGTGAGTTTCTGCAGTAGACGATATTGCGCCACGTTGGTGTCTTGGTATTCGTCCACCAGAATATGGCGCAGGCGGTTCTGCCATTTCTCGCGCAACTCGGCGTGGGCATCGAGCAGTTCGGCAGGCAAGCGAATCAGGTCGTCGAAATCGACCGCCTGATAGGCGCGCAGCGTTGCGTCGTAACGATCGTAAATCTTCGCGTAGGCGCGCGCGTTGTCGTCCTCCGCTGTCTGAAGCGCAACGGCGGGCGACTTCAGCTCATTCTTCCAAAGCGAGATGCGCGACGCCGCGCGGCGGATTTCCTGTTTGTCTGTGGTTTTCAGGATTTCTGAAATGATCCCCATCGCGTCAGCCGAATCGAGGATGGAGAACGCCGGTTTCAGCTCGGCGAATTTCGCATCCTCGCGCAGCATGCGCAAGCCCATCGAGTGGAAAGTGGTGACGATCAGGCCTTTGGTGCTGATTTTATTAAAGGCATCGCCCTGGGTCAGCTTGGTGGCGCGCTCCTGCATCTCGCGCGCGGCCTTGTTGGTGAACGTGATCGCGGCAATCGAGCCGGGCTTGTAGCCGCATTCGCCAATCAGGTAGGCGATCTTGTGGGTGATGACGCGCGTCTTGACCGAGCCGGCGCCGGCCAGCACCAGCAGCGGGCCATCGAGATATTTCGCCGCCTCGCGCTGCGGCGGGTTCAGCGCGGCGAGCAGGCTCATGCGGCGACGGCGCCACCGAATTCACGATTGAAATAGGCGTTGATCGCATCCGATTCGTACAGCCAGGTTTGCTTGCCTTGCGCGTCAGTGATCAACAGGCAGGGCACCTGCGGTTTGCCACCGCCCGCGATCAACGCGGCACGGTGTGCCTCGTCGTTCTGCGCATCGCGCAGTTCGATCTTGAGCGACAGCCGGCGGATCACGCGGCGGGTTTTCAGGCAGAACGGGCAGGTAGGGTAGTGATACAGCGCCAGTTTCTGCGTGCGCGCGTCGATGGCCTGCTGCTCGGTGGCCGGCCGCACGATGCCTTTTGGGCGCGTAAGCCAGTACCAGGCCAGCACGAACGGGGTGAGCAGCAGACGCAGGGTTTTGAAGAACAGGCGGATCAGGGGTTTCATGGCGGGGTGTCACGTGGGGTTCAGGCGGGGGCGCTATGATGCGGGACAACACAGCACGAACAAGCCCTATTTTATATGCCCACCTATGCTATTGGCGATCTTCAGGGTTGCCACGATTCGCTACGGCGCCTGCTGGACGATATCCGATTTGACGCAGCCGTCGACCGGCTGTGGTTTGTCGGCGATCTGGTCAACCGCGGACCGGACTCGCTGGCGGTGCTGCGCTTCATCAAGAATCTGGGCGATGCCGCCATCAGCGTGCTCGGCAATCACGATCTGCACCTGCTGGCGCTGGCCGAAGGGTATAGCCGTGCGCACAAGGGCGACACGCTCGATGCGGTACTGGCGGCGCCCGACCGCGACGAACTGCTGCACTGGCTGCGCCATCAAAAGCTGGCCTGGCGCGAGGGCAATTGGCTGATGGTGCATGCGGGCGTGCTGCCAGGATGGACAGTGGACGAGTCGATGGCACGTGCACGGGAGGCCGAGACCGTCCTGCAGGGCGCGTATTACCGTGATTTCTTCGCGCAGATGTACGGCAATGCGCCGGTTGCCTGGGATGACGGCCTGCAGGGTATCGAGCGTCTGCGGGTGATCGTCAACGCCTTCACCCGTCTGCGTTACTGCTCAGTGGACGGCGAAATGGAGTTCCATCACAAGGGCGCGCCGGGCACGCAGCCGGCCGGCTGGCTGCCGTGGTTCGAGGTGCCGGGGCGCAAGAGTGCCGGCGCGACCTGCATCATCGGCCACTGGTCGACTCTCGGGCTGATCAACCGCAACGATCTGATTGCGCTGGATACCGGTTGCCTGTGGGGAGGCAAGCTGACCGCGTTCAGGCTGGAGGATCGGCAGGTGTTTGCGGTGTCGTGTCCGATACAGCAACGCCCAAAAGCCTAGCCACGGCCTGTTCGGCCTGCGCCGCCAGTTCGCGCCGGTGGCCATTCGGCCGGATCGGTTCGCCGAAGTGCAGCTCGGCGACGATGCCAGGCTCGCTGACGATTTGCTTGAGACTCTGCCACAGGCTCATCTGGTCGATGTACGCCGGCGCGGCGCTGTACGCGTTGTCTAGCGTGCGGTAACGCAGCGCCGCAGGAACGATCGGACAATTCAATTCCACCGCCGGTTGCAGCAGCGACGGCAAGAACCGCCGCAGTCCGCGTCCATCGCTGGTGGTGCCTTCGGGAAACACCGCCACCCAGGCGCCGGACTGCATCAGCGTGCGCATCTCGGCATTGATACGCGCGGTGTCGGCGCGGCGGCCGCGTTCGAGAAACAGCGTGCCGGTCTTGTGCGCCAGCCAGCCCGCCACCGGCCAGGCACGCACTTCGGACTTGGAGACGAAGTGCACCCGTTGCGCGGCATAGATCAGATAAATGTCCAGCCATGACACGTGGTTGCACACCAGCAGTGCGCCGCCGGGCAGGCTGGGCACCGTTGCCACCTGCGGACGTACGCCGAGCACCTTGAGCATGCGACGTGCCCACGCCATGATGATGCGGTCACGCCGGGCAGGACTGAGCAGGGAAAATGCCAGCTTGGCCAATGCCGCTCCCCATGCGACATGCAGCGCCAAGAGGCTGATGCGGAAGGCGCGGCGAAAAATAACGGGCAGGCGGGCGGCAATCACCCGCGCATTGTAAATCTCAACCGACGAAGCGGCGGGCATAGTTGCGGTTGAGTTGCGCCATCGGCAGCAGCATCAGCAGGTCGGCGGTATTGAAATCCGGATCCCAGGCCGGCTCGCCGCACACCATCGCGCCCAGCCGGGTGTAGCCCTTGATCAGCGGCGGCAGTGCAGCCGTCTGGCCATCGTCGAGCGATTCGACCGGCAGGCGATAACGCGGGCAGGCGCGCCATTCGATCGGCGCAAGATGGCGTTCGGTGATCTGGCGATAGACGCTGGCGGCGACGTGTCCGCCGTCGGCCATGCCGATGCTGGCGCAGCCGACGATGGTTTCGTAGCCGCTGCGCGTCATGTAATCGGCCAGCCCCATCCACAGGCGGGCAATGACGCCGCCGCTGCGATGTGCCGGATGTACGCACGAGCGGCCCAGTTCGGCCATGCGCGGGCGCAGAAAATTCAGTCGGGTGAGATCGAATTCCTGTTCGGAGTAATAACTGCCGACGCGCTGGGCGGCGTCGGGCGGGAGGATGCGATAGGTGCCGACCACCTCGCCGTTGGCAAGATCGCGCACCAGCAGGTGGTCGCAAAATGGATCGTAGAGGTCGATGTCGTGACCGGGAAGAACGGACGACAGGCGCGCGCCCATTTCCTCGGCAAACACCTTGTAGCGCAGGCGCTGTGCCTCGCGGATTTCGCTGTCGTCCACCGCCAGCGACACGTGATAACGGCTGGCAGGACGGGCTTGGGCATTGCTGCGAACGTCGAGCATGGGGCGCTCCATTGATGGAATGCGCCCAGCTTAGTGAGCCGGTGTTAATCCGGCATGACGCTCAGATTGCGAAACGATGACCGCTCATCGCACCCCGCCGCCCAGTATTCAGTGCGATACGCGCGTGGTTCCGCTACTCGACAGGATGCGCACGCGGTCGCCTACGCGGAATTCCTCGTCGGCTGCCTGAGTGATCGCAATCAACCGGCCCGAGTCCAGTTTGACGGTGATTTCCACGCCTTTCTTGCGGGTGACGGCTTCTTCCGTCGCCGCGCCGCCCAGGCCGCCCAGCACCGCGCCGACTGCAGCGCCGACCA
>JBGSZD010000190.1:0-2644 GCA_041750575.1 Thiobacillus sp.
CGTGCAGGTGATGATCGAAGGCCCCGGTCACGTGCCGATGCACATGATCAAAGAGAACATGGATTTGCAACTGGAACAGTGTGCCGAAGCGCCGTTCTACACCCTCGGCCCGCTCACCACCGACATCGCCCCCGGCTACGATCACATCACCTCCGGCATCGGCGCCGCCATGATCGGCTGGTACGGCACCGCGATGCTTTGTTACGTCACGCCCAAAGAACATCTGGGCCTGCCGGACAAGGACGACGTCAAGGAAGGCATCATCACCTACAAGCTCGCCGCGCACGCCGCCGATCTGGCCAAGGGCCACCCGGGTGCGCAGATCCGCGACAACGCCTTATCGAAGGCGCGCTTCGAATTCCGCTGGGACGACCAGTTCAACCTCGGCCTCGACCCCGACAAGGCGAAGTCCTTCCACGACGAGACGCTGCCCAAGGAATCGGCCAAGGTCGCCCACTTCTGCTCGATGTGCGGCCCGCATTTCTGCTCGATGAAAATCACCCAGGACGTGCGCGAATACGCGGCCAAGGAAGGCCTCAACGAAGCCGACGCGCTGGCCAAGGGCATGGAGGTGAAGGCGGTGGAGTTCGTGAAGCAGGGGGCGGAGGTGTACCGCAAGGTGTAATCTGCCCGTCGTATAATCCAAAGGCGCGCCAACGTGGCGCGCCTTTTTTATGCCCCTATTTCATGGCCGATCCGACTTTAATCCTGCATGCCCTCATCCTCGGCTTTGTCGAGGGCGTCACGGAGTTCCTGCCGATCTCCAGCACCGGCCATCTGATTCTTGCGGGGCAATTGCTCGGCTTCAACGGTGAAAAAGCCAAGGTGTTCATGATCGCCATCCAGCTGGCGGCGATTCTGGCGGTGGTGTTCGAGTACCGTGCGAAGCTTGGCCACGTGGCGACGACGCTGCACAGCGAACCGGCGTCGCGGCAACTGGCGATCAATCTGATGGCGGGCTTCCTGCCGGCGGCGGTGCTGGGTTTCCTGTTCTACAAGGAGATCAAGGCGTATCTCTTCAACCCCATCGTGGTGGCTTCCGCATTGGTGATTGGCGGCCTGTTGATTTTGTGGGCCGAGCGCCGCAAACACGTCGTCAGCACGCCGACGGTGGACGATCTGAACTGGCGGCGTGCGCTGGCGGTCGGTTTTGCGCAGGCGCTGGCGATGATTCCCGGCACCTCGCGTTCGGGTGCGACCATCATCGGCGGATTGTTTCTCGGGCTGTCACGCAAGGCGGCGGCGGAGTTCTCGTTCTTCCTCGCCATTCCCACCATGTGCGCCGCCACGGCCTACGATCTGTACAAGAACTGGCACCTGTTCGACGCCGGCGACATCCCGCTGTTCGCCATCGGCGGCGCCGCCTCCTTCGCCAGCGCGCTGTTGGCGGTGCGCACGCTGATCAAATTCGTCAGCCGTCACGACTACACGCTGTTCGCCTGGTACCGCATCGTGTTCGGCGGCGTGGTGCTGGCGACAGCCTACTTCGGGGTGGTTGACTGGGGCACGGTGCACTAGAGCCGGCGATCGGCATGCAGCACTATCCCGCCTTGGGCGGGTTCTTGTCGAGTTTTCTTTGCAGGGTGCGACGGTGCATTTTCAGCGCGCGCGCGGTAGCCGAGATGTTGCCGTCGTTTTCGTTGAGTACTTTCTGGATGTGTTCCCATTCCACCCGCGCTACCGATAGCGGTTCGGGGCTGACTTCCAACGCTGCATTCGGCTGATCGCGCATCAGGGCGGCGAGAATTTCGTCGGCGTCCGCTGGCTTGGCCAGATAATGCCGCGCACCCAGCCGTACCGCTTCGACCGCAGTGGCGATGCTGGCGTAGCCGGTGAGCACGACGATGGCGGGTGCGGGGCGACGCGCGGCGAGCGTGGCGACGACTTTCAGCCCGGATTCGCCGGGCAGTTTCAGATCGACGACGGCGTAGCTGGGGGCGAAGCTTCCAGCCGTTGTCAGCGCAGCCCTCGCGTCGTGCGCCAGTGCCACCTCGAAGCCGCGCTTCGTCATGGCGCGCGACAGGGCCGTCGCAAAATCGATATCGTCCTCGACGATCAGCAGTTTCATGTTCATGCGGAAGGATTCCAGGGCAGGGTAATGCGCACGCGGGTGCCACCGCCTTCGCGCTCGGCCAGGATGAGGCTGCCGCCGAGGCGTTCGAGCGTGGCGTGGGTGAGTGCCAAGCCCATGCCCCAGCCGCGCCCGGGCTTGCCAGTGAACAGCACGCGCCCGGCCTGGGTTTTTTGTTCGGGCGTGAAGCCCGGCCCGTGATCGGCAATGTCGATGACGAGCGCGTCGGCGTCGACCACAGCGTCGATTTCCACCGGTGCGTCGGCGGCGTCAGCGGCATTGTTGAGCACATTCAGAATCGCCTGCTCCAGCCCGTCGGGCGGGGTGAATGCGTGCGGACTGACGCTCGGCATGGATAGCAACTGGGCGTCGGGGCGCAGTACTTGCCAGCGTTCGAGTAGCGCGGCGAGCCAGGCATCGAACGGCTGCGTGGCGGCCTGCGTATCCTGCGCGCGTGCGGCGAGCTGGGTGAGAATGCGTTTGCATGCCTGCGCCTGCTGTTCGAGCAGGCGGCAGTCGGCGCCGATGTCGGGATCATTGGCGAATTCGGCCGCAAGTTCGTGCGCGGTGGTC
>JBGSZD010000191.1:0-2951 GCA_041750575.1 Thiobacillus sp.
GCCGCGCCGACGCCGCCATGCAGTAGCCGGCGTGGGTGGTGCGCCCGACTTTCATGCCGTCCACCGTACTGTCGCGCCACAGCAGGCGATTGCCGTTGTAGTGGGTCAGCCCCTTGAGGGTCAGCTCCTTCTGGGTGAAAAAAGCCTGCCGGTCGGGAAAGTCGCGGATCAGCGCACGCGCCAGTAGGGCCAGGTCGCGCGCGCTTGATTCGTGCCCCGGCTCGGTCAGGCCAGTGGCGTTCATGAAGCGGGTCTTGGTCATACCGAGCCGCTTCGCTTCGCGGTTCATGCGCTCGACGAACGCCGCTTCGCTGCCGTCGGTCGCTGTCACCAAGGCCAGCGTGGCATCGCTCGCCGAGTGCAGCAGCATGGCCTGCAGCAGCGTGTCGACGCTCACCTGATCGCCCGCATTGAGGAACACGCGCGCGCCGTCTGCCTGGGTGGCAACTTCGGGCACGGTGACTGTTTCGCCCAAGCTCAGCTTGTTCCTGCGGATGTCGTCCAGCAGCACGTAGGCCGTCATCAGTTGCGTCAGCGAGGCCGGTGCCACTGGCAAATCAGCCTGCCGCGCGGCCAGTTCACGGCCGCTGGCCTGGTCGATCAGCACCCAGGCGCGCGCCGAAATGCCCGCCGGCGCCGCCCACGTCGATGCGGAAAACAGGAGCGCCAGCCCCAGCCAGATGAATTTCATGCGTGTCCGTCCCTTGATTAATCGCGCCTGACGAGGACCGCATTCAGGTCGAGACGTTCCCGCACGCGCGCGCGAATCGAGTGTGCCGCATCGTCGCTGGGATAGGGGCCCAGATGCACCCGATGCAGGCGGTCCTTCAGCACCACGCGCGTCTGCCGAGCATCGAGATCGAGCTCTCGCGTCAGGCGACCAAGTAGTTGCTGCGCGTTGTCGGGGCGCGAAAAGGCGCCCACCTGCAGGTAGACCCCTTCCTTGAGCGCCTCGCCCTGCGTGTCGTTAGCGGCCGCATCGAGGCTTTCGACGCGCACGCGGGCGCTACCGCGACTCACATAGCCCAGCTTGTGCGCCGCGGTGTACGACAGATCGATGATCCGCTTGCTATGAAACGGCCCGCGGTCGTTGATGCGCACCACCACCGATTTGCCGTTATCGAGCGCGGTAACCCATACATAACTCGGGATCGGCAAGGTGGGGTGCGCAGCAGTCATCGCATACATGTCGTACAGCTCGCCGGATGCGGTTTTCTTGCCATGAAAACGGCGGCCGTACCACGATGCCACCCCCTCTTCGCTGTGGGCGCGGCGCTCGATCTGCGGCGTATAGGTACTGCCCAGCGCGACGTAAGTGCGGTTGGCAAAGCGATGCAAGGGCTCCGTACGCGGCACCGCGTCCGGAATCGCGTCCAGATTCGGCGGCGGGCTGGCTTCGGGACCGTCGTCGAGATAGTAGCCGCCACTATTTGCTGTCGCGGCGGGCGCAGGCTGTTTTGCCGGAGCAGACTGTTTGGCCGGAGCGGGCGGCGTGCTGCCGCAACCGCCCAGCGCCAGAACGAGGGCGGCGATGCCCAGTATCGATAGTGTCTTCATGGCCGTATCTTATCGCCTCACGATTTATTGAGCTGGCGGTGCGTTGCCACGCTCATCAGTATGCCGATGCCCAGTAGCAGGGTAATAAGCGCGGTGCCGCCATAGCTCATCAGCGGCAGCGGCACCCCCACCACAGGCAAAATGCCCGACACCATGCCCATGTTGACGAAGACATAGGTGAACAAGTTCAGACTCAATGTAGCCGCCATCAGGCGCCCGAACAGGGTCGGTGCCCGCGCCGCGATGACCAGGCCGCGCGCAACGATGGCCAGATACAGACCCACCAGCAGGATCGCGCCGATATAGCCGAATTCCTCGCCGAACACCGCGAAAATGAAATCGGTCGTCCGCTCGGGAATAAAGTCGAGCTGGTTTTGTGTACCTTGCATCCAGCCCTTGCCGAATAGTCCGCCCGACCCGATCGCAATGGTGGACTGGATGATGTGGTAGCCATCGCCCAGCGGATCGGAGGTGGGGTCGAGCAAGGTCAGCACGCGCCGTTGCTGGTAGTCGTGCATCAGGCCCCACACCACCGGCAGGCTCGCGGCACCCAAAGCGCCCCCGCCCAGGATGATCTTCCACGGCAAGCCGGCGAAAAACAGCAGGTAAAAACCCGATGCGCCGATCATCAGCGCCGTGCCCAGATCGGGCTGGCGCAGGATCAGCAGAAAAGGCACCAGCAACAAGGCGCCGCCGGCCAGAAAATGCTGGGCGCGCAACTGCCCCTCGTTGCGCTGAAAATGCCAGGCCAGCATCAGCGGCAGCGCCAGCTTCAACAACTCAGATGGCTGGAAGGCCATGAACCCGAGATCCAGCCAGCGCCGCGCGCCGTTACGGACTTCGCCGAACAGCGCCACCCCGATCAGCAGCACCACGCCCGCCGCATACAGCGGCGGGCCCACTCTCGACAGCAGGTGCGGTGGCACGTTGGCCATCACCACCATCACCCCTAGCGCCAGTCCGATATTGATCAGGTGGCCGCTGATGCGCGCCGGACTCTGTCCCGACGCGCTCGCCACCACGGCCAGGCTGATGCCCAGCAGCAGCAGCACCAGGGTCAGCAGCACCCCGTCCAGATGACTCAACCCGCGCAGGATCCAGTGACTAGTCCGCGGCATCGTCTGCCTCCAGCTTCATGTTGCCGGGACGTTTCCCGGTCAGGTAGAAATCGAATATCGCACGCGCGATGGGCGCGGCGGTGGAGCCGCCATGCCCGCCGTTTTCGACCAGCACCGCCACTGCGATTTTCGGGTTCTCCGCCGGGGCGAACGCAATAAACAGCGCGTGGTCGCGATACTGCCGCGACAGCCGGCTGGCATCGTAACGCGCACCCTGCTTGATGCCGACCACCTGCGCGGTGCCGGTCTTGCCAGCGATGGTGTAGGGCGCGCCGG
>JBGSZD010000192.1:0-3463 GCA_041750575.1 Thiobacillus sp.
GACGCCGCTGGCGATCAGCGCGCCCTGGGCCTCGTCGAAGCGCGCCTGGGCCGCCGTCATGCCAGACCCAGCGGATTGTTGGGATCGATACCCGGCATGAAGGGCAGACCGCGCTCGCGGTGGGTGACCTGGTAAACGCAGCCGATCCAGTTGCCGAGCACACCTTCGGCGGTGTCGTGCCAGGTGTTGTCGAGCCGCGGCAGCAGATGCGCCTCGGGGAAGGCCAGCGTCTCTCCCGTCTGCATGCGGCCGCCGAATTCGGCCAGCAGGGCCTGCGCCTGGGGATCGAAATAGCGCACCGGGAATGGTGGAAAAGCAGGCAGCTTGCCGGTGGCGGCCAGCAGCAGGTCGCGCTTGTATTCCTTCAGGAGCGACACCGTATCGTATTCGGGATGGCCCTGGAAAAACACGGAGCGCAGGCCGTCGCCGCTCACCGCCAGATGCACGCCGGCTTCCGCGCTTTCGGCCAGCACCTTGACCCCGGCCGCCTCGAACTGCGCGCGCGAAACGTCGTTCCAGCGCGAATGCGGCACGTCGAAGCGGGTATTGATGTCGGCCACCAGCGGATGACGCGCGTCGGTGACGCGGTGTTCGAACACACCCCAAATCTTGTGCGGCTGCTTCACCCGCGTCTGCCCGTGGCGGAACTGCATCACCGCGTGGGTAGCAAGGCACGAGCACAGGGTCGAGGTGACGTTGTCCCAGGCCCAGTCGATCACTTCGATCAGCGGCTGCCAGAACGGCTCGTCGGCCAGGTTGGGGTGGCTGACGTTGGCGCCGGTGATGATGAGCGCATCCAGCCCGGCGGCACGGATATCGTCGAAACTTTCGTAAAACTGCGCAATATGCGCCTGTATCGACTCGCCGCGCGGCAGCGTCGGCAGGGTGAAGGGGTGCATGTAGAACTGCGCGATCGGGTTGGACTCGCCGACCAGCCGGTAGAACTGCCGCTCGGTCGCTTCCAGCGCGGCGTCCGGCATCATGTTCAGCAGGCCGACGTGCAGTTCGCGGATTTCCTGATTGGCCGCACGCTCGGTCGACAGCACCGTGATGCCGTCGCGACGCAGGCGATCGAAGGTGGGCAGGGCGTTATGCGCGACCAGCGGCATGGTTCAGCCCTGCCCCTTCCGCGCAATCGCCACTTCCAGCAGCGCCATGAAATCGCGCTCGTCGCGCACCTGCGCCACTTCCTGCGAAGTCACGGTGTAGCCGTGCGGCTGGGCGATCGCCTCATAACGCGGAATGCGCGAATGGAACAGGCGCGGAAACACCCAGCGCGCGAAGTCGTTGGGCTCGACTTGGGCGACGAACTCGATGCCCTTTTCCTTGAGATAAACCGGCAACTGCTCGGCGAGAAACGCCGGACGGAAATACAGCGGCTTGGGATCGGACTGCGCACGCTTGATCAGGGTGTCCTCTTCCTCGCGCGTGGTGGTCTGGATATAGAGAATCAGCGTGTGCTCGGCGAGCAACTCGACCAGGCCGGGTTCGTCCAGCTCGCACAGGCTGCCGCCGACATCATTCACGAAATGCGGATAACCGTAGATTTCCTGACCCTTGCGGATGAACTCGGGGACGTCTTTCATGGCAGCGATTTCGGCCTCGCGATACGCAGCCTGACGACGCGAGAACTCGTCGAGGCTCAAGCCGCCCCACTCCGGCCCGCCGAGTTTGCCGACGAAGGTGAGCACCGGGCCAAGGTCGTGAATCTTGATGTTGTTCTTGATATCGATCCAGTCGTTCCGCAGCAGGTCGCGCAGAAACGGCACCTGCATCGCCTGATGCTTGATCAGGTCGAGAATGGGTTCGTCGAGATAGCGCGTGCCGATGCGGTAGTCGCCGGAGAAGTGAAACCAGTCGTGGCCGCGCAGCATGGAAGAGATATGCGTCTTGCCGACGCCGGACATGCCGAGCAGGGTAATGCGCTTGGTCGGCCAGGCGTGAAAAGAGTCGGGGGTGAAATGCATGGAGCTGTCTTGTTTGGGCGTATAGGGCAAGACTACCGAAAAGCCGCTTGATTACAAAGCCCGCGCTGGAACGCACGGATAAAAAAGGGGCGCCCTGCAGAGCGCCCCCAACTTCCTTCGGAGAAAAGGTTTAGGCTTAGATCGTGTAGGCACGTTCACCGTGAGCGGCAGTATCCAGGCCTTCACGCTCGTGCTCTTCCGGAACACGCAGCCCCATGGTGAGGTCAATCAGCTTGTAGAGCACGAAGCTCACCACGCCCGACCACACAATCACGGTGCCCACACCCCACAGCTGGCTGATGATCTGGCCAGTTGCGTTGAACTCGGCCACCGCGCCGGCTGCGTAGTCGTACACGCCAGAGCCGCCGAGCGCCGGGTTGGCGACGATGCCGGTGCCGATGGCGCCGACGATGCCGCCGATGCCGTGCACGCCGAACACGTCGAGCGAGTCGTCATAACCGAGCGCACGCTTGAGACCGGTCACACCCCACAGACAGGCCACGCCTGCCACTGCGCCGAGAATGATCGCCGCCATCGGGCCGGAGAAGCCGGCAGCCGGGGTAATCGCCACCAGACCGGCGACGGCACCCGAAGCAATACCCAGCATGGACGGCTTGCCGCGGATCATCCATTCGGTGAACATCCACGCCAGCGCGGCACCCGCCGTCGCGAGGACGGTATTCACCAACGCCAGCACGGTGGTGCCGTTGGACTCCAGGTTGGAGCCGGCGTTGAAGCCGAACCAGCCCACCCACAGCAGACAGGCGCCGACCATGGTGAAGGTCAGGTTATGCGGCGCCATCGCTTCCTTGCCGTAGCCGATGCGCTTGCCGATCACCAGCGCGCCCACCAGTGCCGCCATGGCTGCGTTGATGTGCACCACGGTGCCACCGGCGAAGTCGAGCGCGCCCTTGGCGAACAGGAAGCCCGCCGGTGCGTCGAAGGCCGACGGACCGCCCCAGAACCACACCATGTGCGCCATCGGCAGGTAGGAGAAGGTGAACCACAGGGCCGAGAACACCATCAGCGACGAGAACTTGATGCGTTCCGCAAAGCCACCGACGATCAGGGTGGTGGTGATGGCCGCAAAGGTCAGCTGGAACACCATGAACAGCATCTCGGGAATGACCACGCCCTTGGAGAAGGTTTCCACCGTGATGCTGGTATCGACTCCAGAGAGGAACATCTTGGAGAGGCCACCGATGAAGCTGTTCATGCCGCCGCCGTCGGTAAAGGCCAGGCTGTAGCCATAGATCACCCACAGGATGGAGATCATGCAGAACACGGCGAACACTTGGGTCAACACCGACAGCATGTTCTTGGCGCGCACCAGGCCGCCGTAGAACAGGGCCAGGCCCGGAATGGTCATCAGGATCACCAGGATCGTGGAAATCAGCATCCAGGTAGTGTCGCCCTTGTCGGGCACCGGCGCGGCAGCGGCTTCAGCTGGGGCCGCTTCTGCGGGCGCGGCTTCGGCAGGCGCTGCCGCATCGGCG
>JBGSZD010000193.1:0-2694 GCA_041750575.1 Thiobacillus sp.
GTACCGCTGGCGCTGGCCCACGGCGCCGGCGCCGAATCGCGCTCACCCATCGGCTGGGTCATCGTCGGCGGCCTGCTGCTCGGCACCCTGCTCACACTGTTTGTCATCCCGGTCGCCTATACTCTGCTGACGCGCGACCGCCAACCGATCGCCGTCCCCCAAGTCCAGACCCTGCACCCCTGAGTGTCGAACTCGCCGTCCGCGCTGTCGAAGCCTCGTCAGCGCGGACGGGTTCGCCCCTTCATCAATTGTTCATTCCCGCCTGATTTAATGCGGTTTTCCATTGTTTTACCGAACGCGGAGAGATTGGCATGGACACTGCATATACCCTTGCACAAGCAACGCAAGGAGACACGAGCATGATCGAACTGGAATCGGGCAACACCCTCGATATCAACCTGAAGGAAGACGCCCAGGGACGCGACCGCGTGGAACTGACGCTGCAGGGACTCGACAACACGTTGAACCTCTCCCCGCATCAGGCCCGCGTACTGGCAACTGAACTCATCATGGCGGTGAACCGCGCCGAGGTACGCAACAACCTCAAGCACAACCAGAACATGGTGCGCGGCGCCCACGCGACGGGGCAAAAACACGGCCTGTTCAACCAGGCTTTCGCCAAATAGTTTTCGGGCGACCGGCTTCGGTCGCACCGGGGTAGCGGGCAGCCAGGCTTGAACTACCCAATAAGACGCCCCTGCATTGTCGGGGGCCGGCCATCCGTGATAGGGTGGCACTAGGCGCGAAGGACTCGTCCCTCGCGCCTTTTTATTTCAACCGCTCCCAGGAATCAGCATGGCCGTCATCGAACTCACCAAGGACAATTTCGAATCCACCATCAACGGCAGCGATGTCGTCGTCGTCGACTTCTGGGCGCCGTGGTGCGGCCCGTGCCGCGGATTCGCGCCGATTTTCGAAGCGGCCGCCGAGAATCACGCCAACATCGTCTTTGCCAAGGTCAACACCGAGGTCGAGCAGGATCTGGCCGGCTTCTTCCAGATTCGCTCCATTCCCACTTTGATGGTGTTCCGCGAACAGGTCATCCTCTATTCCGAAGCCGGTTCGCTGCCCGCCAGCGCACTGGATGCGCTGATCGAACAGGTGATGGGGCTGGACATGGCGCAGGTCCACAAGGACATCGCCGACCAGCAGGCGCAGGGTCAAGCCTGATTCTGCAGCAGCTGCCGCAGCAGCGGCAGCGTGATCGGTCGCCGCGTTTCCAGGCTGAACCGGTCCAGCGCCTCCAGCACCCGCAACAGGCTCTGCATGTCGCGCGCGGTGTGATTCAACAAATAGTCCACTACCTGGGGTTCCAGCCGGAACCCCAGCGTGTCGGCGTGCTGCGCCAGCGCCGTGCGTTTCTCGGCGTCGTCCAGCGCCTGCAACTGAAACACCAGTCCCCAGCCCAGACGGGTTTGCAATTCGGGCATCAGCGGCAACTCGGCGGGCGCCGCATTGCCCGCCGCCAGCCACAAGCCGCCCGCCTCGCGCACCCGGTTGAAGGCCGCGAAACCCGCCGCCTGCTGCGCGGCATCCCAGGTTTCCACTGCATCGGCCACCACCACCTCGCCCGATTCCGCACCGCCCCGCACCACGCCCAATCCGCACGCTTCGCAGGCAGCTGCCCAGGCGGCCAACAAATAGCTTTTGCCGCTGCCCGGCGCGCCCCACACATACACCATGCGCTCGGCCGCCATGCCGTCGAGCATGGCCTGGAGTTGTGCCATCAGCTCGACATTGCGCCCCGCGACGAAGCGGGCGAGATCGGGCTGTGCGGGCGGGCGGATGTCTAAAAGCAGCTGCTGCATAGGGCCGCAAGGATAAAGCACTTGTCCCCGAGCGGGGTAGTCGGGCGCCTGCCGCGCACGGCTATACTTCGCTTTCTTGAAATTCAAGCCCGAGCCGCCCCGATGCACCTTGCCTTTCCCGTTCCCGTCAAACCCGCGATCGTGGCGCCGCCCATGGTTGAAGAGGTGCTCAGCGCCGGCGAACGCACCACCCTGAAAACGCGTATCAAGGCGCTGATGAAGCAACAGGACGCCGTGCTGGTCGCGCACTACTACACCAGCGCCGACCTGCAGGACCTAGCCGAGGAAACCGGCGGCTGCGTGTCGGATTCATTAGAGATGGCACGCTTCGCCCATGCCCACCCGGCGAAAACGCTGATCGTTGCCGGAGTCAAGTTCATGGGCGAGACGTCCAAGATTCTCAATCCGGAAAAGCGCGTGCTGATGCCCGATCTCAAGGCCGACTGCTCGCTCGACCTCGCCTGCCCGGCGGACGAATTCGCTGCCTTCTGCGACGCGCACCCCGACCGCCTCTCGGTCGTCTACGCCAACACCAGCGCGGCGGTAAAGGCGCGCGCCGACTGGGTCGTCACCTCCGGCATCGCGGTCAAGATCGTCAAATACCTGCACCAACAGGGCCACAAACTGCTGTGGGCGCCGGATCGTCACTTGGGCGACTACGTGCAGCGCATCACCGGCGCCGACATGCTGCTGTGGCAGGGCTCGTGCGTGGTGCACGAAGCCTTCAAGGCGGAAGCGCTGAGGAAACTGCGCGCCGAGCATCCGGCTGCGGCGGTGCTGGTGCATCCCGAATCACCGGAAAGCGTCATCGCCTTGGCAGATGTCGTCGGCTCGACCACGCAGCTGATCGACGCCGTGCGGTCGCTGCCCAATCCCGAATTCATCG
>JBGSZD010000194.1:0-2144 GCA_041750575.1 Thiobacillus sp.
TGAGCGCCTGCAGGCGCTACAGCGCGCCGGACGCCTGCTGCTGGCCGGACCGTTTCCCGCCATCGATGGCAACGATCCCGGCGCGGCGGGTTTCACCGGCAGCCTCATCGTCGCCGAATTCGGCTCGCTCGCCGACGCCCAGATTTGGGCTGATGCCGATCCCTACGTGGCGGCGGGCGTCTATGCCGGCGTCAGCGTCAAACCCTTCAAGAAAGTCCTGCCCGCATGAGCACTGCCGATCTGATCCGCCAGCGCCTCGCCGCGCTAGAGCCGGAAACCTACACGCTGGAAGACGAAAGCGCCCAGCACAAGGGTCATGCCGGCGCCGCCTCGGGCGGCGGGCATTTCCGTCTCACACTGGTGTCACCCAAATTCCGTAATCTCTCCACCCTCGCCCGTCACCGGCTGGTGTACGAAGCCATGGGCGAACTCATGCAGCGCGACATCCACGCGCTGTCGATCACTGCTTTAACCCCGGAAGAACTCTGAAAGGAATCCGAATGCGTGTTGCTCTTATCCCTGCCCTGATCCTGCTGGCTTTCGCCCCCCTGGCGCAGGCGCAAACCCCCGCCCCCGCAGCGGCCGAAGCTGCTCCCGCAGTCGACCCTAACAAGCCGCTGGCCGTGGTCAACGGCAAGGAAATCCCCGCCCTGTATGGCGAACTGGTCAAAATCGAGATGGCCCGGGGCCAAGCGGCTACGCCGCAGCTCGACGTCAAGGTGCGCGAATCGCTCGTCAACCTGGAACTGCTGTCGCGTGCCGCCATGGACAAGGGACTCGACAAGGAAGCCCGCCTCGCCGCGGCGATCGACATTCGCCGCAAAGACATGCTGGCCAAGGCCTATCTGGAAGACTATGTGAAGTCGCACCCGGTCAAGGATGATGAAATCAAGGCCCTGTACGACAAGGCCAAGGCCGAGCCGGCGCAGGTCGAATACCGCGCACGCCACATTCTGGTCAAAACCGAAGCCGAGGCGAAAAAAATCATTACCGACCTTGGCAAGAAGAAGGGCAAATTTGAAGACATGGCCAAAAAACTCTCGAAAGACCCGGGTTCGGCCAAAAACGGTGGCGCGCTTGACTGGTCCGACCGCCGCGCGTTCGTGAAGGAGTTTTCCGACGCCATGGCCGGGCTGAAAAAAGGCGAAATCACCAAGACGCCGGTGAAGACGCAGTTCGGTTACCACGTCATCCGCCTCGACGACACGCGCACGCCCGAGTTGCCGCCGATGGAAGCGGTACGTGGGGAAATCGTCAAGCAGTTGCAGCAGCAGCGCGTTCGCGACGCCATCACGGCAGCGCGGGCCAGTGCAAAAATCGAGTAATCCGCTAATAATTAAACAAGCGGGGCGTCGCCCCGCCTTCATCTGACAGGGAGCCATCATGGCCAGCAAAGAATATAACCACCTGCAAGACGTCTTTCTTAACACCCTGCGCAAGGAGCGCATTCCGGTGTCGGTGTTTCTCGTCAACGGCATCAAGCTGATGGGACGGATCGAATCGTTCGATCAGTTCGTGGTGCTGCTGAAGGGCCAGGACCAGGCCGCGCAGATGATCTTTAAGCACGCCATATCGACCATTTCGCCGTCGCGCGAAGTGGTGCTGCCTCAACGCGACGCCGAAGCTTAAGCCTTATTTCACGACCCCGGCGGCCAGCAGTTCGGCCGCCGTTCGCGCGTCCACCAGGACCGCCGCACCCCCGCGATACGCCTGCTTGTGGCGGGCTGTAATCGTGTCCTTGTCCTGGCTGTCCTTCAGATAAATCACCGCGTAGCCTTCCGGATGCGTGGCCAGCCAAGGCGCGGTCTCGGCGCCGACCAGTTGGACCAGCGGCGTGTCCAGCCGGCCTAGAAACTGATATTGCGCGTGATACTTCGCGACATTCGCCACCGGTCGCCCTTCGCGCTGAATCTGCCGGATCGCCTGTGCCATCGGCTTGATCTCGTACAAAGGATCGATAGACCGCATGGCGGCCAGTTGCAGCAAAGCGAGCGAGGCCGCTCCCAACAGCGACAGATTCAGCACAGGCGGGAAACCCCGCCGCCCGGCCACCCAGGCCAGCAGCGCCAGCAGCATCAGCAACACGCCCGGCCATAGCGGCGGCAACACGGCAACCTGCTTGCCAACCGCTGCAATCTGCCCGC
>JBGSZD010000195.1:0-3987 GCA_041750575.1 Thiobacillus sp.
CGTAGCCATAGCTGATGTTGTCCAGTTCGGCGACGATTTTGCCCGAACGTTCGCCGGAGTTGATCTGGAAGCCAACTTGCCCCGTGTGGCCGATGCGCGCCTCGCGCGTGAGTCGCAAGGCCTCGAGTCGCCGCACCCGGCCTTCGTCGCGGCAACGCCGCGCCTGCACGCCTTTTCGGATCCAGATTTCTTCCTGTTTCCAGAATTTGTCGAACTTGCGGTTATGTACCGCCTCGATTTCCAGTTGCTCGGCTTTCTTGGCTTGATAGGCCGTGAAATTGCCTTGATATTCGCGCAGCTGGCCACGATCAAGCTCGATAATGCGATTGGCGACGTTGTCCAGAAAGCGCCGGTCGTGGGTGATGAACAGTAGCGCCCCTCTGAAATCGTTGAGCAGGCTTTCCAGCCACTCAATCGCCGCGAAATCGAGGTGGTTGGTTGGCTCATCCAGCAGCAACAACTCCGGCTCAGTCACCAGGGCGCGCGCTAGGGCGACTCGCTTTTTCAAGCCGCCGGAGAGCGTTTCGACCATGCGGTCGGCGTCCAGCCCCAGCCGCTGCAAGGTTTCCTCCACCCGGCTGTTGAGTCGCCAGGCGTCATGGATTTCCAGTTCGTGCGACAACCGTTCCAGATCGTCGAATGCGGCCATGTCGCCCTCGGCCACCCGGTGCGCCGCCGCATGGTAGTCGGCCAGCAGACGCTTCGCCTCACCCACGCCTTCGGCCACTGCCTCGAACACGGTATGCCCAGGCTGGAACTGCGGCTCCTGCGGCACGTAGGCCAGCTTCAAGCCCGGCGAACGCCACACATCGCCCGCATCTGGCAGACTCTGCCCGGCGATGATTTTCAGCAGGCTCGATTTGCCGGTGCCGTTGCGGCCGATCAGCCCGATGCGCTCGCCGGCTTCAATCACCAACGAAGCGCCGTCGAGCAGCGGGTGATGGCCGTAGGCCAATTCGAGGCGGTCGAACGTTAGGAGAGGCATGGGGGAAATCGGAAAACTGTGAGCGCGGAATTATCCGCGATTGAGCGCGGCGTGGACGGCGCGGGCGATATTAATTGCGTTCGGCGTGTCGCTGTGCAGACAGATCGTATCGGCCGCAATGCGCAGCCCCACACCGTTGCGACTGACGACAGGTTCGCCGCGTGCGAATGCCCAGGCTTGCATGGCGGCGGCGTCCGGATCGACGATCAGGGCGCCTTCGGTTTCACGTGAAACCAGCGCACCAGCGGCCTGGTAACGGCGGTCGGCAAAAACCTCGTTCAGCACGATCAGTCCCGCCACCCTGCCCGCCTCAACCAGACACGAGCCGGACAGCCCGATCAGCGCCAGATTCGGATCGAATGCCGCGACCGCCTCGGCGATGGCTCGAGCCACGTCCACATCGCGGGCCGCGACGTTGTACAGAGCGCCGTGCGGCTTGACATGCGCCAACCTCAGCCCCAGGTGCACAGCCTGCTCGGCCAGCGCCTCGGTCTGCTGCGTCACCCACGTGGCGATTTCCCGCTCCGACACCGCCAGTGCTCGCCGGCCAAAGTGGGTGCGGTCAGGAAAACTCGGATGTGCCCCCACCACAATTCCGTGTTCAGCAGCCCGGCGCAGCGCGGCTGCCATGCTGGCGGCATCGCCCGCGTGACCGCCGCAGGCGATCGACACCCGGTCCAGATACGGCATCAAGGCCGCGTCGTCGCAGCCTTCGCCGATGTCGGCGTTCAGTTCGATCATCCCGGCTCTCCAATGGCCCTCTCGCCAGACAGCGTACGTGCGGCTTCGGCCGAAATCGTTTCGAAGCGTATCCAGTCACCCGGTTTCAACTGGGCAAGGCGGGGCCAATCGGCTGCAATCACGGCCGCGATCACCGGATAGCCGCAGGTCACCGGCCCGTCCCAGCCAAGGATGATAGGTTGGCCATCCGGCGGCACCTGGATCGCGCCCGGCAACACGCCCTGCGAAGGCAACTCCATTCGCGTGTGGGTGACACGCGGCCCGGCGAGGCGCAGTCCGCGTCGATCCGCAGCGGCACCGGCCTGATACGCGCCCCCGAAAAAAGCCGCCAACCCCTCGTCATCGAGCTGGCCGACCTGCGGTCCCGCCACCACGCGCAATGGGGCGCTGGGATCAACCGCTGGCGGCGGCGCACGCAAAAGCCGCACTTCCCCGCCTGCCTCACCGAAGGCCAGCGAATCCCCCGCCCGCAAAGCCCGGCCAGCGTGGCCGCCAAATCCGCTGGGCAGAAAGGTGCTGCCGCTCCCCAGTACGGGCGGTACCACCAAGCCGCCGCGCACCGCTAGCCAGCAACGACAGCCGGATTCGGCCCGGCCCAGTTGTATGATTTCGCCCGGCGCCAGCATTAGCGTCTCGTTCCACGTCAACGGTATGCCTCTGTCGCGCGCACCGTCAAAACGCGCGCCGGTCAATGCGACCACGCCGCCGCAAGGGAAACGGAGCGTCGGCCCCGACAGTACGATTTCCAGCCCCACCGCCCCGGCCGGATTGTCCGCCAAGCAGTTGGCAGCCGCTAGCGCCGCCGGATCGGACGCCCCGCCTGTGGGCACGCCAAGAGCGCCCCAGCCGGGACGACCCAGATCCATCGCCAGATCGCACAGTCCGGCTTTCATCACCTCAATCATGTCGGTACAAAGCGCACACGGTCGCCCGGCTTCAACAAGGCCGGCGGCTCGCGCGACGGATCGAATAAAACGGCCTGCGTCCGGCCGACAATCTGCCAGCCGCCCGGCCCCTCAGTTGGGTAAATACCCGTATAGCCGCCACCGATAGCGACGCTGCCAGCCGCCACTCGGGTGCGTGGCGTTACCCGCCGCGGCGCATGCAGTATCGATGGGAGACCCCATAAATACGGAAACCCGGGCTGAAACCCCAAAAACGCCACGGTATATTCCACCGCCACAAGGGTATTTATATAGTCGCCCATGCTCATGCCAGCCTGCGCCGCCAGCACGGGCAGATCGGGCCCCACCTCACCGCCATAATCGACGGGGATTTCGTGCAAGGGGCCCGTCATCGGCAGGCCTCCGGACAAGGGCTGGACCAGCGCCGTGCGCAAGCGGGCCGAGACCTCTGCGCCACGCTTCAAAACCAGTAAAATGCTGCCATCAGCCGGGATTACGTCTTCTATTTCTGCGAACTCAACAGAAATCAGCGATTTGTAACGTACCAGCGTTTCCGGGCCCGTCGCAACCCGCACACCGCGCTCGCCCACCCAGCGCCAAGCCGGTTCAGCGTGCGGTTGACCGAATTTCGGGTTTGCCCTACGGTGGAGCCCCTGTTTGGAGTTTTGCATGATGCGTACGGTATGTGCGGCGATCCTGTTGGCTGCAAGTGTAACGGCAACGTCCGCGCTTGCCGCCATGAGCGCGGTCAACCCGGCCCTCACGCAGAATTTCGACGCCCGGCCCAAAAAAGTCGTGCTGCTGCCACCGCAGGTGTTCGTGTTCGAACTGTCGGCCGGTGGCGTGCCAACCCGCATGGCTGACTGGGAAGCCGCCGCACGCGACAACCTGGTATCCGCCGCCACCCGGCTGGCGCGCGACGCGAGCGTGTTCGAGGTGCTGGCTCCGCCCACACTCGACCCGGCCGAACAGGAATGGCTCGATGCCCACATCGGGCTTTACGACCGCGTCGCGCAGTCGGTGTTCGTTTATGGGCGCGGCGAACAGTCCGCCTGGGCGCACAAGAAAAACGAATTCGATTACACCGTCGGCCCCGGCCTCGCCATGTTGCATGAACGCACAGGCGCCGACGCCGCCCTCATCGTGCTGGGGGCGGATTTTATTTCCTCCGGCGGACGCAAGGCCGCTTTCGTCGCCGGGCTGGCGCTCGGCATCATCATGCCGCTGGGGCAATCATTCATGACGGCGGGCGTGGTCGATCTGAAAACCGGCGACGTGCAATGGATGGGCTTCGACTCCAGCAGCAGCATGGACTCGCGCGACCCCGCCGACGTCGACGGCCTGATGCGCGCGCTC
>JBGSZD010000196.1:0-5487 GCA_041750575.1 Thiobacillus sp.
CCAGGCTTGGGTCGGCCATCGCCTTGAGACTGGCCGCCTGGTGCAGCCGCACCCGCACCGCCGCATCAGCGACCGCGCCGACCAACTCGCCATTCCACAATTCGACAACGAACGGCAGGCCGGAAGCTTCCACCCGCCGTCGCACCTGATGAACCAGCAATTGATCCAGCATCACGCCCTTCCTCCAGAGTCAGGAGGCGCGTTGTAGTCGTCGTTGTTAGCGCCTCAGGCTATCAATTTAGGACAAATCGACGACAAGTGCAGCGCGCGTGTTGTCCGCCAGCGTCATGGGTTCCACGGTATAGGCTGCCAGATCGATGCCCATGCGGATGGCCGCACCCGACTTTGCTGCTGCAATCGAGGTCGCATCGAGCTCGAAGCGCAGGAAGTGCACCGACGAGGTCTTCTCCTCGTTCTCGCGCTCCAGATCCTCGTCGGCGATGGCGTACACGCGCGGCTGGTCGGCCACCTGCACCCACACCCGGTCCTCGATGCCCTTCAGTTTCGCCAGCGCCACCTTGCGCTCGTCCGGATCGGAGTACTGGATCATCATGGTGGCCTTCCAGTTGGTGCCGTCCGGAACCAGCGGGTTGTAGGCGTCGAGCTCGTCCTGGATGCCGGCTTCCTCGAAAGTGCGCTCGGCGCGCAGCATTTCCTGGATCTGGTAACGCATGGTCTTCTCGTCTTCGAAAATCAGCGTGACGTGATCGCCCAGTTCGACCATCCGGTTTTTCTTGTGCGCCATGACTTCGGCGCGCAGCGCGGGGCGTGCCTTGGCATAGCCTTCCAGGGTCATCAGGCTTTCACGGGTGATGTGCGGCATAGCGTTCTCCTAAGCAAGCGATTGGTTTATTTCAGGCCATAGGCGATGCGCAGCAGCGTGATCGGATGCTGTTTCTGCGCGGTGGATTCGCCCATGCCCTGCAGGATGTGACGCGCGGCAATCGCGCAGTCGGAACTCACGTAATCGGGTGCAGGTTCGGCCATCAGCCTGAACACCGGCTTGCCGATCTTCATCGACTTGTCGAAGTACTCGGACTTCACGCCCCAGGTGCCGTCGTGGCCGGAGCAGCGCTCGACCATGGTGACGTTGGCGCCGGCGAGCTGCAGCGCGTCGCGCGTCTTGTTGCCGATGTTCTGCACGCGCTGGTGGCACGGCACGTGATAGGCGACCTTGCCGAGCGGTTCCTTGAAGTCGGTCTTCAGCAGGCCGTCGACGTTGCGCGCCATCAGGTATTCGAACGGGTCCCACATCGCTTCCTTCACCGCCTGCACGTCGGCGTCATGGGGGAACATCAGCGGCAGTTCCTGCTTGTACATCAGTGTGCACGAGGGCACGGCAGTAAGGATCGCGTAGCCTTCGCGCGCGAGTTTCGCCAGATGCGGGATGTTGACTTCCTTCAGTTTCTGCACGGCGTCGAGATCGCCCAGTTCGAGCTTGGGCATGCCGCAGCAGGCTTCCTTCTCCACCAGCACAGCGGGGATTTCGTTGTGCGCCAGCAGCTTTAGCAGGTCGTGGCCAATACCGGGTTCGTTGTAATTCACATAGCAGGTTGCGTAGATCGCCACCTTGCCGGGCGTTTTCTCGCCGGCTTTCACCGCGAAATCGCTGCGCGGCTTGGCGGTGGAGCGGAATCTGGCACTGTCGTATTCGGGCAGTTGGCGGTCAGGGTGGATGTGCAGCACGCTGTCGACCATCTTGCGGATCGGCTTGCTCTTCAGGCTAGCATTCACCGCCTGTACCACGACGGGAATCGAGGCGAGCTGGCCCATCGCGTCGGTGCTGGACAACAACTTGTCGCGGAAGGTCGTCCCGCCTTTCTTGAATTTGATCGCCTTGGCACGCAGCATGACATGCGGAAAATCGATGTTCCATGGATGCGGCGGCACATACGGGCATTTGGTCATGTAGCAGAGATCGCACAGATAGCACTCATCGACCACCTTCGTATAGTCGGCCTTGTCGATGCCATCCACTTCCATCGTCTCGGATTCGTCCACCAGGTCGAACAGCGTCGGAAACGCGGTGCACAGCGACACGCAGCGACGGCAGCCATGGCAGGCATCAAAAACCCGCTCCAGCTCATGATTGAGCTTGTCTTCATTGTAGAAATCCGGGTTTTTCCAGTCGAGCGGATGACGGGTGGGGGCTTCGAGGCTGCCTTCGCGGGTGCTCATGCGTACTCCAGTTTGGATTTGGTATGGGGGTAAAGCGTGACTCAAAAAAAGCGGGTCGCAATCGACCCGCTTCTTACAGCGGCCCGATCAGGCGCCCAGGGTGTCCAGGGTCTTCTGGAACTTGTTGGCGTGCGAACGCTCGGCCTTGGCCAGCGTTTCGAACCAGTCGGCGATTTCGTCGAAACCTTCACCGCGTGCATCCTTGGCCATGCCGGGATACATGTCGGTGTACTCGTGGGTTTCGCCCGCGATCGCGGTTTTCAGGTTGTCGGCGGTGGGGCCGAACGCCATACCGGTTGCGGGGTCGCCGCATTTTTCCAGATATTCCAGATGGCCGTGCGCGTGGCCGGTTTCGCCTTCGGCGGTGGAGCGGAACACCGCAGCCACGTCGTTGTAGCCTTCCACGTCCGCTTTGGCTGCGAAGTAGAGGTAACGGCGGTTGGCCTGCGATTCGCCGGCGAAGGCGGCTTTCTGATGGTCTTCGGTTTTCGAACCCTTGAGTTGCATAACCCTATCTCCTAATTAAAACGACCCTTGTTTACATGGACATGCTTTGCAGCACTGAAATATTCACCCCGCCCCACTCACTTTACGTTTCATTTATAGCAAGCTTGGCAGTGGATGAAATCCGGTTTTTAGACTAAGTCTAATACCTGAACGAAGATTAAACCCGCTGCGATTACGCTGTCAACCATGCCTTGAACAACCCTATTCCAATCAAGGCAATGCGGCCGTCCGCACCGCGCAACAGGTACACTTCGCGCATATCTGGAGAGCCGCAATGACTTTCGACAAAACCAAAACCGACGCCGAATGGCGCGCGGAACTGAGCCCCGAGCAATACCGCATCCTGCGCGAAAAAGGCACCGAGCCCGCATTTACCGGCCAACATTGGGACAACCATGCCAGCGGCGAATACCGCTGCGCGGCCTGTGGCGAGCCCTTGTTCGCCTCAGAGGCCAAGTTCGATTCCGGGACCGGCTGGCCGAGCTTTTTTCAGGCCCTGAGCGCCGATGCGGTGGCGGAAAAGAGCGACAGCAGCCACGGCATGGTGCGCGTCGAAGCGCTGTGCCGGCGTTGCGGCTCGCACCTCGGCCACGTCTTCCCGGACGGTCCCGCGCCCACCGGCTTGCGCTACTGCATCAACTCGGCCTCGCTGAGCTTCGAAGAAAAGCAGGACTGAACCTTGCATATCTTCGACGCGCAAATTGCGGCGATCATCCCCGCCACGCCGAGCATTCACGTCCTGCGGCTGGCCATCCCCGATGCCAGCTTCCGGTTTTTGCCGGGACAATGGGTGGACCTCAGCATCGAGATCGACGGCACAACGCACACCGCCGGCTACTCCATCACCACCTCGCCCATCCATCAGGGCGAGATCGAGCTGGCGATCAAGGCCAGCGCACGTCATCCGGTGGCACGCTGGGTACACGCGCATGCAGCCATCGGCGACCGCGTGCGCGTCTCGCAAGGACAAGGCCCGTTCGTCTATCTGCCGGAGATGAGCGACAACGTGGTACTGATCGGCGGCGGCGTCGGCGTCACTCCGCTCTTGTCCATCTTCCGCCATGTACGCGACGCCCGGCTGTCGACCCAGGTACATCTGGTTTACAGCGTGTCGGACAGCCGCGAAATCCTGTTTCGCGACGAACTCGGCGAAGCGGTTCGCACCCACGACAACCTGCATGTCAGCATCACCGTCACCCAGCCCGACCCTGCCTGGCATGGCCTCACCGGCCGTATCGATCCGCTCAAGCTGCACGCGCTCGATGTGCCGGACGACACGCTCTACTACCTGTGCGGCCCCAAGGGAATGGTCGAAGACATGAGCACGCTGCTGCACGATCTGGGCGTGCCGATGAACCGCATCATTTTCGAGAAATGGTGGTAGGTCTTTCCACCCATCGCCAGTTCAAAGAGCCTGCACTATCCTGCCCCCATCAACAAATAAAGGAGACACACATGCGCCTCGCCACCCTGCTCTTCGCCGCCTGCTTTGCCCTGACTGCCCACGCGGGCCCCAGGGACACGGTCAAGCCTTATCCCGCCAAGCAAGTCGCGCCCGACACCTGGGTCATCACCGGCCCGCTGGGCGAGCCGTCGGTCAAGAACCAGAGTTTCATGAACAACCCGGCGTGGATCATTGCCGGCGATCAGGTCGTGGTGATCGACCCCGGTTCCAGCGTGCAGGTTGGTCGCATGGTGGTGAAAGCCATCCGCAAAACCACCAAACTACCCGTCACCGCGGTCTACAACACGCATGTCCACGGCGACCACTGGCTCGGCAATCAGGCCATCCTTGAAGTCTGGCCAAATGCCGTATTGATCGCCCATCCCGACATGATCGCCAAGGCAAAAGCAGGCGAGGCGGAATCCTGGGTCAAGCTGATGAGCGATCTGACCAAAGGCTACACCAACGGTACCCGCGCCGAGATTCCCACCGTCGCCACGTTCAACGGTATGGCCTCGAAAATCGGCAACCGCTGGTTCAAGGTTCATTCGTCCACCGACGCCCACAGCAAGACCGACATCATGATCGAAGTCGATAACGGCGTGCTGTTCACCGGCGACAACGTGCTGAACCGCCGCGTCGCACGCATGGACGACGGCACCTTCACCGGCAACATCAAGGCCATCGACCATGCGCTCGCGATACCGGAAATCAAGGTGGTGGTGCCGGGCCACGGCAAGGTCGGCGACCCGTCCATCATGAAAGCTCAACGCGATTACTTCCAGGCCCTGTTCGACGCAGTGAAAACCGAGTACGACGCCGGCAAGAGCGACTTCGAAATGAAACCCGCCGTGGTCAGGAAACTCGCCGCATTCAAGAAATGGCACGGCTTCGATACGGCGGTCGGCAAGCAGATCAGTCTGGTGGTGCTGGAGATCGAGCAGCAGTAACTGCGCGTTGTTGTTCCGCGCAAGCATGGATCCACCGAGCGAGCGCCCCCGCCAGCTTGTCATGTCGAGGAGATCCCGGCAGTGAGTGTCGGGATTTTTTACAAGCGCATGGCAAGCTCATGTGCATCCGCCACGCCTTCAAGGGAATGCGCCCGTTAAGCGATTGATCCTGTTCCACACGCGCAAGACAATCGGCTTCTAGTCTGAATATTGCTTACGCTCTCGGCCATTACGATAAACACCGGGGGAGTTAAGCCAATATGCTTTACCAGTAGTGTCCGGTTAAATTGAGCCGCACAGGCTGTGAAGCCACTATCGATGCGGGTTTTGAGCGATTCATGGGTGTCCACGATTTGAATTTCAATTTGCACATTTGCGATGCTTCCGGGTTTGATGAACCTGGAGTAA
>JBGSZD010000197.1:0-5527 GCA_041750575.1 Thiobacillus sp.
TCCATCACGATCAGCCCGGCCATGTGGTTGAGTTCAGGGCGGATGTCGCCACGCGCGGCGCGGAATTCACCGGAGTCGATGCCCGACATGATGGTCATGCCGGCCTTGCGCTCGGCGATCTCCAGCGTGTGGCGTGCCGAGAGCGTGTCGCGCAGCGCAGCCTGCACATTGCCCGCGCGATCCAGCACCACGGCCGAGACGTTGTAGCCATCCTTGCGGCAGGCTTCGACCGCGCCCATGGCGATGTCGCGGGCGAGTTCCAGGCCGATCTGCTTGACGGGCAACACGTCGGGTTGGGCAAGAGCCGGCAGGGAAACGGCCAGCAAAGTAAAGGAAAAAACGGTTTTCATGAGACCTCCTCGAGAATGTATGGCAGGGCATCGCCGTTGAATCGCGTGCGATGGGATGCGCAAAATTATGTGCGATCGTCGCGATGCGGGAAACCGCTTGCGATGACAAGGCGGCCGGAGATTCGACAGGACACGGCGCGGAGAATTCCGCGCCGATTTGTATCAGGTTCGTCTGCGTGCGTGCGGATCAGTCGTTGAAGCCGCAGCCGCTCTGGGGATCGAGCGTGCTTGTGGGAGAAAACCGGTTTTTCCAGTATTCGACAGCCGCGTCAGCGCGCGCTTCAGGACCCCCTTCGCCATAATGTTCGCAGGTATGCGCGAACTCGTGCGCCATCAGGCCCGCATAGCAGGCGCGCCGGTCGGGCTGGCGCATGCCGGATACGTTGTCGAAGAAGGTCTGGTAAAGCTTGATTTTCTTGCCAAGCCCCCAGGCGTGAGCGAGCTTGCACTTCTGCAGCCCGTCCTTGGTGATCTTGCAATCGTAGGCTGCCAGGCATTCGACCTGGCCATTTTTCGTGAAGCGGTTCTGCGTGCAGTTGCCGAGATTTTTTCCCGTGGCGGATTCGATGGCGCGCTCGAAATTTGCCCAGTCGTCGGCCAGATTCCAGGCCACGGCGCGAATGTCCAGCGCCTGCGTGTCGGAACAGTTGATGGTCTCGAGCGAGATGGTTGTCGTGCCTGTCGCGGGGTCGGCGCCCGTTTCAGGCGGCAATCCCTTGGGGCAGTCCGGGTCGGTGTCGCATACCGCAAGATTGCATACCCCGTCCTTGGCGCAGGGCGGGTTGTCCCCCGTGTCCACGGCAGCCAGAGTGCGTCCGGGCATGCTTGCGATCAAGAAAAACGTCAGGGCGGCAGCGACCGAGAGTCCTCTCGGGTTGCGAGACCGAATGCTGTGTTCTTTCATGCGATTCTCCCGATCATGCGTTAGATGAACTGGATTTGGACGGGCGTCCGTTCAAGAGTAAAACGATGCCGTTCGCCGACGCGCGACCCATCCCAGCAATCCGCACCCAGCAAGGAAAAATACCCAGGCCGACGGCTCCGGAACCGGCGACGGAAACTGGCTGAAGCGCAGGTTGTCCAGACCGATGTTGTCCTGTTGACCAGAGGCGATGTTGGAATAGTCGATCTGGAGCGTTAGGCTGCTGCCCGCAAGCGGTGTCGAGAAATCGAAGTGGGTAAACGGTTGCCCGAACCCGTCTCCGCCCACCAGTACATTGGATTGCGAAAACAAGGTATTCGAGCCTTCGAGCACGGCGACCCCGTTGATGGTGTAATCGGCCCCGGGGTAACCGGCAAGGTCGAAGCCATGGAGCAGAACGCTATAGCCTGGATCAGCCGTGAATTGGATATCGATCCGTTGCGAGCCGGGCGTGCCGAAAATCACATTGGTGAGGCCGCCGTATCCGCTGATCCACATCTGGACTTCGCCTGCTCCTGTGGCCAGGCCGAGTGAATACGCGACTTCCACGTTTGGCGTGAAGCCTTCGCCTGCGTTGCCGTACGTATATTGACCGCCGGTAACGTCCTGCGGCGAACCCGCGACTCGGTCGCCGTAGTCCTGCGGCAGGTCCGCGCCGGCGTAAATCGGCTCGACCGCGACGCCCGTGGCGGGGTTGCGCGTCTGGTCGAACAGCAACACGGTGGCGTGGGCGCTACCCGATGCCAGTGCGCCAAGAACAAACATCAGCGGCAACGTGCGGGAATGGATGGGGTGCTTCATGATGGACCTCCAGTGATTGCGAGTATGTAAGTGACTTAATCCCGCCAGCGGATTTGCTGGTGAACATGCTTTCGTTCAAGCAGGTGTTCAGCCATTTGCACGCATCGTGTTGCCCAAAAACAAACCATTCGCCTGCGAGCGCCGATGCTGTGCGATCCAGCCGAGCAAACCGCATCCGGCGAGGAACAAGGCCCAGTTCGCCGGTTCGGGCACCGGGGCCGGCGCCAGCACGGTGATGCCCGTGAACGACAGCCCGTTGCCGCCCAGCAGCGGATCGGCCTGGCCCATGGACACTGGGTCGCGCAGGAAGGCTTGCGCGGTACCGCCGCGTTCCGGGTCCACCGCCAGAGCGTTCGAGTACATCCCAATAAAAAGTGTGAACTCGCCATCGCTGGTTGTGAATTCATTAAATGGGATGATCGAGCTGATGTCGATTTCGATGTCTTGTGCGGGGATGTCAAGGATCGCCTCCACTACGTTGAGCGAGCCCGCGTAAGCCGTGTTCTCCGTGTAGCTATCGGGATTGAGCAGGAATCCTCTAGAATCGAAATCGAAGGTCTCGCTGCCGCTGCCGATAAGCCCGCCGTGTCCGCCCAGCAAAGCGTTGTAGTCGCCGCTGGAGACGTTCACGCTGGGGGTGTAAACAGACCAGGTCAGTCCGACTTCGGCTACCTGGGTGGTATCGCCAGCGTAATCCTGGAGTCGCAGGCGTCCGCCGGTGACATGCAAGGTCAGGGTGGCATCGCTAGCGTCCTTGCGCATTTGCCACCATTGCGCAACCGTGGCCGTGGACATGCCATTGTCAAAGAACGAACCGGGAGGGGACCCCGGAATACCAGGGTAGTCGTCGATACTCACCCAATAGGTGGATATTTGGGTCGTCTCGTTGAATGTGCTGTAAGCCTCGGCAAATCGACCGGATCCACTGAACCCGAGTTCGATTCGGGCCCTGTTTTCATCGTATTCGAGTGCTTGCTGAATCACACTATCGTCTGCCAGCCTGTACTCCTCGACAAATTTGCTTTGAATCGGCACCCCGAGAACCGTGGTTTCGGCAGCCCGGGCCATTCCGGGTGCCGCAAGCGCCAGTATGAGCGCTGCGGTAGCGCAAACAGGGCGCTGTGCGGGGGTCCAGGCGCGGGCCTGGCGCGTTTTTCTGGGCATGGTGTTTCTCCTTGAATGTACGTATGTATGCCGGTCCTCCGCGGCCCCAGGCTTTGTCGACCGGGCGCGGCGAGGCCGATCTGCTTACACTTCGCTCTCGGCGACTGGGCAGCAGCGGTAGTCCTGATGCTTGTCCAGCAGGTCGATCTGCTTTTGCAGCAGGGCATTTTCCAGACGCTGGCGTTCGAGCTCGATGGCTACGGTTTCATCCAGCGCCGGTTCGCACACGTCGCAATCATCCAGACACGAGCGCACATACATGCCGGCCGTGGGCAGCGATGAGGTGCGCTCGAAGCCGAGTTCGATAACGCGTTTTTCGTTGAGCTGGCCGTTTTCCGTCAGATAACCTTCCTTGATCAATTCGCTGTCCACGCTCTTGAGCGCCTTCTCGCGTACCGCTTCGGGAATCGGCTCGGCTTCGACGGATGCGGCAAACTGGCCGCGAACCAGGCTGACGCGGCTGGCGGCGGTGGTGTTCAGTTCGAGGGTTGACGCCTGCGCGACGCGCTGGATGTCGGCGCGTTTGGGATCGGTGGCGAGAACGCCGTTGGGGATGACGTCGATGCCGCCGTCGCTGACAAACGGGTTGGTGCGCACGGCTGAATTGGCCGCGGGGTCGATCACGCGGCGGTGGATGGCGACGATCTTGAAACTGATCTTCTGCGTTTTGTTGATCTGATAAAAGTAGAACGTTATGGCGCGGCAGCGGTTGGGGTTCCTGAATTCGCGCGACGACGATTCGTATTGATCTTCGGTCGAGCCTTCGGCGTGGGTGCGCGTCGACACCTCGCCTATCGAGACCGAATTGGCGGTGCGCGTGGCCATCTCGGCACGGCGGTCGGACGACTGCGCATGCGTCGACAGTTCGCGCAGGAAGCTGCTGGTCGAGCTGCTGTCCCACGATCCGCTGACATCGACCGACGGCCCGAAGAGGAAGCTTTCGATGGCGCCGCTGGTGCCGGCATGGCCGCTGGCCGAGCCCTGACTGCTGCTGCTGGCGCTCTGGCTGTCGCGCACCGAAATATCGGTCATGGAATCGTGAACGCTCGCCGCGTAAAAGCGTTCTTCCGAGGTTTGCTGGTTGCGGTACGACAACTGGCTGCTGCTGTCGAAGGTGAAGCGGGTGCGGCGGTCGGACGTGAACAGCTTGACCTTTTCGCCGGGAAACAGCGTGGTCGAGTAGACCAGGTCACCCAGCGCGAGCGGCCCAGGGCAGCGTTCGAGACGGGCGTGGATGATGACTTCCACGACGACGCGGCGGTCGCGGTTGGTGACCTGGGTGGGGTACTTGAGCCGGTAGTGGAAATCCAGCACGTCGCACACCGGGTCGGGGGGAAACTCGGGACAACAGGGAACGGGCAGGGTGGTTTCGTTCGTCATTTCAAACTCCATTCATTCAGAAAAGGTTGACCAAAGACGGTGCTTCTCCGCCCTTGCATTTCAGCCGTTATGGGGCGCCGCCGCATCCCCCAATTGGGGGAAATCAGGATGTGGTTCTGAACGCGCGAGCAGGCCGACGCGTGCGGTTTTGGCGAGGAGGGTCTTGGGCTGGCTACGCAGGGCGTCGCAGGCGCGATGCCAGTTTTTCGCGCAGGTCTTGAGGCTGGCACCGCCGGCCGGCGCGGCGCACGGTTTGAACGTAGAAGGTTGCTTTGGAAATAGGCCCGGCGCGATGGCGCAATAATGATTGCGCCCTACACGGGCTGAAGGCTTTCGTTCCCATGTTGTCTTGCAAACGCCCGAAAGTTTTCAGCCTCCTGAGCTTCCGCCAATCAAGATTCGTGCAAGTCTAAGGAACGTGAGTCCACGCTGCTTTGCCCTCTGGAACAAAACCGTCATAGCAGCTACCTTCCTGCGGATCGCCTCCGATAAAGCTCAGGCAGTTGCCCCCTGTACCCAGGAACATCGCGCCAGATGAGGCAATAAACTCTGCTGTGGTGTCGACCGTATTGAACGACCCTACCCCGTTCGAGTCGAATCGGAGTTCAAAGATACTAATCGACTGGCCTTGCCCGCCGCCACAGACTTGTTGGACCACAGCGGCGCCGAGCGTCCCCGGCATGTGCAGGCACAAACCCGTCGCCACCGAAGCGAGCGAATAAACCGTGGAAGCGTTACCCGTGCCGGTAGCAAACACCACCCAGGACGTATCGGCATTGTTCAAACATGAGCCCATGGTGAGCGCGCCGCCCGCTACGCTGCTGGGCTGCCCCGCAGCGTACGGTGGCGTCAAACACTGGCCGTTCGAGTAAATCGACCCCAGTCCCGACACGATCTGATCGTCTGTCAC
>JBGSZD010000198.1:0-10270 GCA_041750575.1 Thiobacillus sp.
TCTACACTTTGTTACAGATATTGTCGGTCTCGGTTTTCGAGAAAACCCTTATTTCATGCGCCCTGCAGCCAGACACCACCAGAAGCATTCCGCTGCCACCAGATAACCAACTGATTTTGTTTGATTTTTAACCGGACACTACTGGGTTTATTTATGGAATAAATAGACTATCTGTTACGTCTATCCATCATGCTTATGATCAGCCGCTTCTTGTTTGGCCCGTTACGCCCCAGCATCGAGGCACAGCGGCCGGTGCTCTATCGGATTGCCTATGCCTGGTGTCACGATCCGGCGCTGGCTGACGACCTGGTGCAGGAAACCCTGTCCAAGGCTTGGACGCGGCGTGCCCAGTTGCGCGATGAGGCCGCACTGAAGGCCTGGATGGTGTCGATCATGAATCATTGCTGGCTCGATCATTTGCGTAGCCGGCGTGACTTCGAGGATGTCGAGGACTGGCAGGACGAACTCGAATCCAGTGCCGATACCCCGGAAGCAAGCTGCAATCGGGAGCAGGTGATCGCCTCCGTGCGGTCGGCCGTGGCGCGTCTGCCGCTGGGGCAGCGCCAGGTATTGACGCTGGTGGATCTGGAGGAGTTCGGCTATGCCGAAGTGGCGGAAATCCTGGATATTCCGGTCGGCACCGTGATGAGCCGTCTGTCGCGCGCACGCGCAAACCTGAAGAGCTTGCTGGATACTGCGATGCAACAGCCCACGACGAAGCCGCTGTTGAGGAGAGTGAAATGAATCCCGTCGTTTCGGACGAAACCCTGCATGCCTTTGTCGATGGCGAACTCGATGTGGCTGAAAGCGAAAGACTGATTGCACGGATGCGCGACGACAAGGAGTTGGCGCAACGCGTATGTGCCCTGCGCAGCCTGCAAACCATGGTGCGGCTGGCCTATGTCGAGCCGCCCGTTGCGGATGGACGGACGTTGCGCGCTGCGCCGCGGCGCCAGTTCGTGCAGCGCTGTGCCTTGGTGTGTCTGGCTGTGTTCGTGGGCTTGATTGGCGGCTGGTCCTTGCGTGGCACCGAATCGCAAGCGGTAGCCCATGCGCCTGTTGTTCTCCCGGGCGGCTATCAGGTGGTCAGCCTGTCACATGCGGCCGACCCGAGCCGGGTCCTTCTGCATATTGACAGTTCAGAGCCCGACAAGATGCAGGCGGTGCTGGACCAGGCCGAACGTTTGCTTGACGCCGCCGATCGGCAAGGGCGCGTCGTGCAACTGGAGGTCCTCGCCAACAGTCGCGGACTTGATCTGCTGCGTGCGGGCCATAGCCCGTATGCTGAACGCATGGCACGCATGAAGCAGCGCCACGGCCACAACCTGCATTGGGTAGCGTGCGGTCAGTCCATTGCGCGACTCAAGAGCGATGGCGAAAAAGTCGTCCTGCTGCCTACCACCCAGACTGCACCGACCGCCATCAAGGAAATCGTCACCCGGCTCCAGCAAGGCTGGACCTATGTTCGGGTTTGAGCGCAGGACGGCTCTTTTCACCCTGCTGCTGTTTCTGCTGTTGCCGGTTCCGGCGGGCGCGTCCCCGCTGATCAACCAGCTCGCCGATCATCCGTCCCCCTACCTGGCCCTGCATGGCCATGACCCCGTGGCCTGGCAGGAGTGGAATGCCGCCACGATCGCGCGTGCGCGGCGCGAAAACAAACTGCTCTTCGTTTCAGTCGGCTATTTCGCCTGCCACTGGTGTCACGTCATGCAGCGCGAAAGCTACAAGAACCCGCAAATTGCGGCCTTGCTCAACCGTGATTTCATTCCCGTCAAAGTCGATCGTGAACTCAACACCGGACTCGACGACGCCCTGCAGACATTTTCCGCGCGCCTGCAGGGCGCGGCGGGCTGGCCCCTGAATGCCTTTGTGACGCCGGAAGGCTATCCCGCGTTTGTCGCCTTGTATGTGCCTCCCGACGCGTTCCGCACCTTGCTGACCCAGCTCTCCGCGCGCTGGCGTTCTGGGCAGGCCGACATTCGTCGCCTGGCTGCGTTGGCCGCACCGCCGCGAGTTACGCGGCCCGTGAATGCGCCGCTGACTGTAGCGCGCAGTGCAAAGGCCTGGGAACGGTTCATGGCGGGCGTGTGGCAGGAGGCCGACACCCTGCACGGTGGTTTTGGCCAGGTCAGCAAATTTCCCATGGCACCGCAATTGAGCGCCTTGCTGGATCGCCAGGCGCAGCGCCCCGATGCCAGGCTGGCCGAATTTCTCCGTCTGACGTTCGACCAGATGGCGGCACGCGGCATGCGGGATCATGTCGGCGGCGGATTTTTCCGCTATACCGTCGACCCCGGCTGGGATACACCGCATTTTGAAAAAATGCTCTACGACAATGCGCACCTGGCCATACTCTATCTGCGCGCGGCAACGGTACTGGATCGGCCGCGTTATCGCGAGATTGCCCGCACTACGCTCGGCTTCATGCGGGACGAATTACGGGATGCGGGTGGCGGTTTCTATAGCAGCACGTCGGCGGTCGACGCGGCCGGGCGCGAAGGGGCCACCTATCTGTGGGAGTCCGACGAACTGCAACGGCGTCTGCCGTCGGCGGTCTACGCTGCCGTCCGCCGAGTGTGGCGCCTCGATGATCCGCGCAGTTTCGAAGCGGGCTATCTGCCTGCGGAATACCTCCCCCCAGCGGCCGACGAACGGCCCTTGCTGGCCGAGGCTGCACGAATCCTGTACCCCTTGAGACGGGCGCGCAGCCTGCCCAAGGACGACAAGCTGAATGCCGGCCTGAACGGCCTCGCGCTGTCGGCTTTCAGCCAGGCCATCCGGCTCGACCCGGTCTATCGCCAGGACGCCGACCGTCTGCAGCGATTTCTGCTGACGCGGCTGGCCAGGGGAGGGGGCTTGATGAAGGCAATGGCGCACGGCCGCATGCTGCCGGATGCCGAACTGGAAGATTATGCCTATGTGGTGCAGGGCTTGCTCGACCATGCCGAAGCCACCGGCAATGCGCAATCGCGCGTTCGCGCCGGGCAATTCGCGCACACCGCCTGGAAAATGTTTTGGAGCGAGAGGGGCTGGAAACAGGAGGCGCAGCCTTTGCTCGCCACCTTGCAGCCCGAGCCGGTGCTGGCCGACGGCGCGCTCTATTCGCCGTCCGATGTGCTGATTCTGGCCAGCTTGCGCCTGCCGGATCCGGCGCTGAACCGACTGGCACGTACCGCCGCCGGCTGGCGTTTGCCCGCAATGGAACAGGATGCGTTTACCTATCCCACCCGTGTGCGGGTACTGGCGCAGGTGCGCAATTAGCCTGAACAGGGCTTAGTTGAGTTCGGGTTCTTGCGCCGGCTCCAGCGTGCGCTGCATCGGCCGCCGGCCGACCTGAATATCCAGTGCCAGCGATTGCTGTTTGCGCGATACCGTCAATTGCGTCTTGTCGCCCGGCTTGAGCGCGGCAATCAAATTCAGCAAGGATGCCGAATCCGTCACGGTTTTGCCGTTGACCGCCACCAGAATGTCGCCGGGACGGATGCCGCCGGCGTCGGCCGGGCCGCCCTTCAGCACGCCCGCAATCAGCGCGCCCTGGACATTCGCCAGATTGAAAGACTCCGCCAGTTCGGGCGTCAGATCCTGCACCTCGATGCCGACCCAGCCGCGCGTCACGCTGCCTTCCTTGATGATCTGTTCCATCACCTGGCGCGCGATGCTCACCGGGATGGCAAAGCCGATGCCTTGCGAGCCGCCGGTGCGCGAATAGATCGCGCTGTTGACGCCGACCAGATTGCCGGCCGCATCGACCAGCGCGCCGCCGGAGTTGCCCGGGTTGATCGCAGCGTCGGTCTGGATGAAATTCTCGAACGTGTTGATGCCCAGATGGGTGCGGCCGAGCGCACTGACGATGCCCGCAGTGACGGTCTGGCCCACCCCGAACGGATTGCCCACCGCCAGCACCCAGTCGCCGACCTTGAGGCTGTCGGCCTGGGCAAAGGTGATCGCGGGCAGGTCGCCCGTATCGATTTTCAGCACCGCCAGATCGGTTTCGGGGTCGGCCCCCACCACGCGCGCGGGCAGCGTCTTGCCGTTCGCCAGGGCCACCTGGATTTCATCGGCGGCCTCGACCACATGCTGATTGGTGAGGATGTAGCCGTTCGGGCTGACGATCACGCCCGAGCCGAGGTTGGAGGCTTCGCGCGGCCGCGCATCCTGGCGGTCGCCGAAGAAATAGCGAAAGATCGGATCCTGCAAGGCGGGATGGGCCTGATTGCGGATTTTTTGCTGGGTAAAGACGTTGACCACTGCCGGAATGACTTTTTGCGCCGCGGGCGCGAACGATTCGCCGGAAGGTGCCCCGCTTCCCGCGGCATGCTGCGCCTGCTGGATGGTGAGATTGGGCTGCTGCTGCGGTTGCCAGCGCAGCAAGTCGGGCTTGAACAGGGCGATGATGAACAGCACGCCCAAAGCCACGGTGGTGGACTGGGCAAAAAGCAACCAGAGTTTGCGCATATTGATTGAATTCATGGGTTTGGCTTGATTTCGCCACGTCGAGATTATAGCCCAGGGGTGCGTCGCGCCGCGTCAAACCGACAACGGGCTTCCGGTGGGTGCGACAATTTGGTTAGAATGCCGGCTTTATCGCAACACGTTCAGGTTAGGCAAACATGAGCCAGGAAGTCGATGGGCAAAAAGTGGACACCAGCAAACGCAAATTCCTGATCGCCGCGACCAGTGCGGTCGGTGGCGTCGCTGCGGCGGGTGTGGCCGTACCGCTGGTGATGAGCATGATGCCCAGCGCGCGGGCCAAGGCGGCGGGCGCGCCGGTGGAGGTGGATATCAGCAAGGTCGAGCCGGGCATGCTGCTGACGGTGGAGTGGCGCGGCAAGCCAGTGTGGATTCTCAATCGCAGCAAGGAAATGCTCGATCTGTTGGGCAAGCATGATGGCCAGCTGGCCGATGCCAAGAGCGATCAGCCGCAGCAACCCGATTACTGCAAGAACGCTACGCGTTCGATCAAACCGGAATATCTGGTGGCGGTGGGCATCTGCACCCATTTGGGTTGCTCGCCCTCCGAAAAACTTAAGCCGGGAAGCGATAGCGGCTTGGGCGAGGACTGGCCGGGCGGCTTCTTCTGCCCCTGTCACGGCTCGCGTTTCGACCTTGCCGCCCGCGTATTCAAGAACGTGCCGGCCCCCACCAATCTGGTGATCCCCCCCCATCAATACATCAGCGACGCCAAGTTGCTAATCGGTGTAGACGCAAAAGCACCGGGTCTTTCTAAAGAGCAAGGAGCTTAAAGAATGTCTGCCCTGCAAAAAGTGATGGGTTGGGTCGATGACCGTTTCCCGCTCACCGCGACCTACAAGGCGCACCTGTCCGAGTATTACGCGCCCAAGAATTTCAATTTCTGGTATTTCTTCGGCTCGCTGGCGCTGTTGGTGCTGGTGCTGCAAATCGTCACCGGTATTTTCCTCACCATGAACTACAAGCCGGATGCGGAGCTCGCCTTCGCATCCGTCGAGTACATCATGCGCGATGTCGACTGGGGCTGGCTGATCCGCTATATGCATTCCACCGGCGCCTCGATGTTCTTCGTCGTCGTCTACCTGCACATGTTCCGTGGACTCATGTACGGTTCCTACCGCAAGCCACGCGAACTGATCTGGATCTTCGGCGTGCTGATCTATCTGGCGCTGATGGCCGAAGCCTTCCTCGGCTACCTGCTGCCGTGGGGCCAGATGTCGTTCTGGGGCGCGCAGGTCATCGTCAATCTGTTTTCCGCCGTGCCTTTCATCGGTGAAGACCTGTCGATCTGGATTCGCGGCGACTACGTGATTTCCGACGCCACGCTCAACCGCTTCTTTGCCTTCCATGTCATTGCCCTGCCGCTGGTGCTGCTCGGCTTGGTCGTGGTGCATCTGGTGGCGTTGCACGAAGTCGGCTCCAACAACCCCGACGGCGTCGAGATCAAGAAGCACAAAGACCCGGTCACTCACATTCCGCTCGACGGCATTCCCTTCCACCCCTACTACACGGTGAAGGACATCGTCGGCGTCATCGTCTTCCTGATGGTGTTCTCGGCGATCCTGTTCTTCGGCCCGGAAATGGGCGGCTACTTCTTGGAAGCCAATAATTTCATCCCGGCCGACCCCTTGAAGACGCCGCCGCACATCGCGCCCTTGTGGTATTTCACGCCGTTCTACGCGATCCTGCGTGCGGTGCCACCGATGTTCGGTTCGCAGTTCCCCGGGGTGGTGGCAATGGGAGCGTCGATCATCGTGATGTTCTTCCTGCCCTGGCTCGACCGCAGCAAAGTCAAATCCATCCGCTATCGCGGCCCGATCTACAAGACCATGCTGGCCCTGTTCATCGTGTCCTTCATCGGATTGGGCTATCTGGGCCTGTTGCCGTCTACCCCGGTGGCCACGCTTATTGCCCAGATTTTCTCGGTGATCTACTTCCTGTTTTTCCTGTTGATGCCCTGGTATACATCGATCGACAAAACCAAACCGGAACCGGAAAGGGTGACTGGCTAAATGAAACGCTTGAAGACTATTCTTTTCCTGCTGGCGGCAGTCCCCGTCCTCGTCTTCGCTTCGGAAGCCGAGGTTCATCTGGACAAGGCGCCCATCAACCTGGCCGACCAGGATTCCCTGCAGCGTGGCGCCCGCATGTTCGTGAATTACTGCCTCAACTGCCACAGCGCTGCATCCATGCGCTACTCGCGCATGCAGGATCTGGGTCTGACCGAAGACCAGATCAAGGACAACCTGATGTTCGCCGCTGAAAAGCCGGGCGAAACCATGAAGGTCGGCATGACCAAGGCCGACGGCAAACTGTGGTTTAACGCTACTCCACCCGACCTCAGCGTGATCGCACGTTCGCGCAGCGCAGACTGGCTGTACACCTACCTGCGCGGCTTCTATAGGGACAACACGACTCTCACCGGCTGGAACAACACCGTGTTTCCCAAGGTTGCCATGCCGCACGTGATGTGGAGTTTGCAGGGCGAAATGGCGCCAGTCTACGAGAAGGAAGGCGAGCATGAAGTAATCAAGCGCCTCGAACTGGTCAAGCCTGGTAGCGTGACCCTGGCCGAATACGACGCCATCGTCGGCGACCTGGTCAATTACCTGGTCTGGATGGGCGAACCCGCTCAACTGCAGCGCAAACAGCTCGGCATCATCGTTCTGGCTTTTCTGGCGTTCTTCTTCGTGGTGGCCTACTACCTGAAGAAAGAGTTCTGGAAAGACATTCACTGAACCTGGCCAACATCGTTCGCCAACAGCCGGACTGTGTCCGGCTGTTGGCGTTTTAAGCATCAACACACGCAACACGTAAGGGAGCCCACGCCATGATGACCTTGTATTCCGGTAGCACCGATCCATACAGCCACCGCTGCCGCATCGTCCTGTTCGAAAAGGACATGGACTTCGAAGTCATCGATGTGGACATGCACAACAAGCCGGAAGAAATCGCCAGCATCAGCCCCAGCGGCAAGATGCCGGTGCTGGTCGAACGCGATCTGATTCTGACCGAATCCAACATCATCAACGAATACATCGACGAGCGCTTTCCGCACCCGCAGCTGATGCCGCCGGACCCCGTCATGCGTGCCCGCGCGCGACTGGTGCTGTTCAACTTCGAACACGACCTGTTCACCCACGTCAACACGCTCGAACACACGCTCAGCAAGTCGGCGGACAAGGCGCGCCAGGAAATCCGCGACAGCCTGTCGCAGCTCACGCCCATCCTCACCAAGCAGAAATACCTGATGAATGACGAGTTTTCCATGCTCGACGTCGCGATCGCGCCGCTCTTGTGGCGCCTCGAACATTACGGCATCGAACTGCCCAAGGTGGCCGCGCCGGTGCTCAAATATCGCGAGCGCCTGTTCAGCCGCCCCGCCTTCATCAGCGCGCTGACGCCCACCGAAAAGGCGCTGCGCAAGTAACAGGGCAGGCAGGTGGCCGAGATATCAACCAAGCCGTATCTGATCCGCGCGTTGTACGAGTGGTGCGCGGACTCGGGCTACACCCCGCAACTGCTGGTTGCGGTCGATGCGCATACCCGTGTACCGACCGGTTTCGTCAAGGACGGCCAGATCGTGTTGAATATCAGCGCCGGCGCCACGCGCAATCTCACGCTCGACAACGACTGGATCCAGTTTTCCGCGCGCTTCGGCGGCGTCTCGCACGAGATATCCGTTCCAGTGGATCGCGTCGCCGCCATCTTCGCGCGCGAGAACGGCCAGGGTTTGCATTTCGAACCTGTCGATGCACCCGATCAGACGCCGCCGCCCGCACCCGACGCCGCGCCTGCGTCGCCCAAAGGAAAACCCGCGCTTAAAGTCGTCAAGTAAGCGCTCAATTTATCGAGCGGCATCGCTATAATGTCGCCCGTCGCCGCTTTAGCTCAGGGGTAGAGCAACCGCCTTGTAAGCGGTAGGTCGTCAGTTCAAATCCGACAAGCGGCACCAATATTCGATAACAACACGCAGGACCAACAATCGCGAACCCCGGTAAAGCTTGGCTTCCGGGGTTTTTTATTGTGTCGGGCCGAATGCTGATCAGGGGAGGTTTGCTCATGAAGGCGGGGTCTCGCGGTTTTGCCCGTTCCCACCGCACCCCCTAGAATGTCCTGACGCCATACCTCCGTGCTTTACCTTGCCTGCTCGCCTTTCAAGAATCCTGCTGTTGTTCGCCGCGCTGTGCGCGACGCCGGCGCACGCGCTGACAGTGGAGGTGAACGCGCCTGAAGCAATCAAAACGCTGCTGACGCAGCATCTGGAAACAGCGCGGGCGGCGCGACTGGGCGAAAAGCCGAACGCGGAGGAAATTGCGCGGCTGCAGCGGCAGAGCGAGTTGACGGCGCGCGATCTGCTGGCGACGGAAGGCTATTTTTCGCCGCGGGTGGAGAGCACGGCGAAGCAGGTGGGCGACGACTGGCAGATGGTTTACCGGGTCGACCCGGGTGCACGCACCGCGGTGCGCAGCGTGAAGCTGACCTTCGACGGTGCAGTGAAAACGCGTGCTGATGCAGCGAGTTTGCGGGGGCGTATCGAGCGCGGTTTTTCATTGAAGACGGGGATGCCGTTTCGCCAGGCGGATTGGGAGACGGCCAAGCTGGGCGTGTTGCGCCCCTTGCTGTCGAACCTGTATCCGGCGGCGCGGATCGCGGCTAGCGAGGCGCGCGTCGATCCTGCCACGCAGTCGGCGGATTTGACGCTGACGGTGGACAGTGGGCCGGCCTTCTTTTACGGCACGCCTGCGATCAGCGGCAGCAAGCGTTATCCCGAATCCATCATCCGCAATCTCAATCCGGCCAAGCCGGGCAAGCCGTATCGCCAGCAGGATTTGCTCGACTACCAGGCGGCGTTGGAGACCAGCGGCTATTTCGCGCAGGCTGCGGTGCGCATCGAGCCCGATCCCGCGCTGGCAGCGGCGGTGCCGATCCAGGTCGAGGTGGTGGAGCGGCCGGAAAAGCTGTTGAGCCTGGGCGTGGGGGTGAGCACGGATACCGGCGCGCGGGTGCAGGCGGGATGGTTGTCGCGCGACATCGCCGACCGCGGACTGCGCCTCAAACTGGATGGCCGCATCGAAACCGCCCGGCAGTTGGGCACGGCGGAACTGGCGTGGCCGCGCAACGCCAAGGGCTACGAAAACAGCCTCAGTCTGCAATTCAAGCGCGAAGACATCGAAGGCCAGGAAACGCGATCGACCGCACTGGCGGCCAGACGCAACCGCACGCGCGGACAAGTAGAAACCACCTTGACGCTGCAATACCAGACGGAACAGCAGATCATCGACGGTGCAGTGGATGCCCGCAACCAGGCGCTGTCAGCAAACTACGCGTGGACGCAGCGCACCGTCGGGCGCGCCTTCTATCCGCGCAGCGGCTATGTGCTGAGCGTGCAGGCCGGCGGTGCGGCCGAAGCGCTGTTGTCGGACACCTCCTTTGTGCGTCTGTATGGCCGCCACACCCAGTATTTCCGCATCGGCCCCAGCGGACGGCTGGTGTTGCGCGGCGAATTGGGCAGTGTGTTGGCCGACAGCCGCGACGGCATCCCCACCGACTTTCTGTTCCGCGCCGGCGGCGACAATTCGGTGCGCGGCTACGCCTACCAAAGTCTGGGCCGCACGCTGGAGGGCGGCGTCGCCTCGGTGCGCTACCTCGCCACCGGCAGCGTGGAATACAACTATTTCTTCGACCGCGACTGGGGCCTGAGAGATTGGGGCATGGCGCTGTTCGTCGACGCGGGCGACGCGGCCGACAGCCCGGGCAACTTGTCGCCGGTGTTCGGCTACGGCATCGGCGCGCGCTA
>JBGSZD010000199.1:0-2955 GCA_041750575.1 Thiobacillus sp.
GCAACGGCTTGATCACGGGCTTGGGCGGCACCGGCTTGGGTTCGGGCTGCAGCTCGGGTTCCGTCACCTCGGGCTCGATCAGGCTGACGGTGAGCGGACGCGGTGGGGTGATCGGCTCAGGCGGCTCGGGTGCGAGAAACAGCATCGCCAGCAACCCGATGTGTGCAAGCGTTACGCCGGTGAGGGCGGCAGGCGAGATGCGCGAGCACGGGAGCATCGATGATGTCTGTCGTGGCGGTTTCTCACCGAAGTCTGTAATCAAGGCCGATGTGGCGGATAGCGTAGCGGTCATCCCAGGCATGTCCAATTCAAATGGCTAACAATGCTGGCTAGGATTCGCACCCCACTGGGGTTCGGCGGTCCGTGGCTGGCTAGACCCTGTCAGACAGGGGGTTCACTTTGCCCGGATGCCTTGCACCGGGTCAGAATAGTGAACAAGCAGAGAAGAATGATAATAATTCGCATTATGACAGTCAAGCGATATGTGCTGAATAAAGCATCGCCAGGCGGCAATCCTGACCGAAACGGATGAAGGATGAATCACGCAGGGGCAAAGGGACGCAACCCATGAAAAAGCTGCGATGAGGGTAGCTGGAGAGGCCACGACAAATCCCCCTATGTCGTTCCCTGATGGTTTTTCAATGGGCCGGCATCCCTGTGCCGCTGGCGTGAGATGCGCGCAGGCCTGGAAGTTCTCCACCTGGATAGCCCAGAGGCCTGAGGCTGTCACACGTTCATGCGGCCCGTTTCCCCGCGCGCAGGGCGAATTCCTCTTCGCCGATATTGGTTGAGATGGGTGCGGCAAATGCGTCGCGCGGCAGGCCCATGCCATTCAGCATCCATACCCCGATCCAGGTGCGGGTGAAGCGCTCGAAGCTCGCCTGATCGTTCCATGCCATCAGCAGTGTGAACGTGCCGCTGCGGTTTCGCGGATCGTTGAATTCGTGCGCGACCAAGCCCATGGTCTGCCGCAGGCCGTCGCGTGCCGAACGATACGCGTGCCGGAATTGATCCTGGTGACGAGGCAGTACGGGAAAGTGATAAGCGATGGCGAGCATTAGCGTGGCCTCGCGCAGATGAACTGGATTGATCCAACGGTGTGGGCAACAGTATTCATGCGATGGAACCTTCCAAATCATGCGGAAAAGGCAGAGTGGAAACCAGGTTTGCGCGGCGTTCACGGCCCTTGTCGGCAACGGGGCATGAAACTGCTTGCGTTATGTGTGTCGCGGAGGGTTCCGGATGTTCGCCATCCAGTTCGGCGGCGAGATTGAGGCAGGCCTCGCGCTCGGCTGGTGTGAGTTCGGCCTGTTCGGCTGCGCGTTCGAGCAGCAATTGGGCGGTGGCCTTATTCCTTGTGCAGGGCTGGCGCAGCATGACTAGTGCGCCCACAAGAAGCGAAGCGGCTGGGGAATTTCGCATGGTTTTTCCTTTCTTGGGTGGTGTCAGGAAGGCCCGACCGGGTTGCCGTTCGCAGGCGATGTCTGGAATGGATGAATCAATCGCGGCCATGGCAGATGTCTTCAGTGCAGGGTGGTTTGTTGGGCGGGGGCGCTGTAACCGTGCCGGGCGTTCATGCCCATGGCACACGAGACCGCGCGCCATTCGAACGACAGCCGCCGGCAAGCGTCGGCAAGCTGCGGGCTGGTGGCGCGGTCGTGCATCCAGCCCAGATGCTGCTCGATCATGCGGGCAAGTTTCTTGCAGCCGGTCTGCTGGTAACGGTGCATCAGCCACAGCGTGGCGGCGATGACGATGTCTGGGGTGTCGTGGTAGTGCGCGTTGGGCATGCCAGTCTCCTTGGGTTTAGGTGGCTGGCTGGCGCTTGCGCTGGCGGGCGGTGATGCGGGTGGACTTACTTGGTGAGAATCAGTTTGCCGTTCTTGGTGATGCGCAGGCGATAGTGCTCGCCGTTATGGCTGATCAGGATTTCCTGATTGCCCTGGAATAAAAAATCCGTCGGGATGATGCCCGGCGGCAAAGTCCGCTGTCTGGGCTCGGCCGGAATGCGGATGGAGGAGGATGTCTGCGTGTGCATGTCGTCGTCGTTGGGTTCGGGTTGATCGGGGTTCATACGCCGCGTTCTTTTATGTCGTGTGTTACGAATAGTAACGATTCTCATTTATGTGTCAAGCGCCAACGCAAATTATTTTCAAACTGTCGAACTCAGTGGGCGGGCGGAGGGTAGGAACTGCGAACCAGCGGCGCAGCGATCAGCGCCTCGGGTTGCAAGGTGATGTGGCGGATGCCGTGATGCGTTTCCATGGTCTCGCGAGCGGCGGCGAGTATGGCGGGCCAGTCGGCGAGATCACGGATTTCTAGGTGTGCCGACAACGCGAGCGTGCCCGAGGATACGGTCCACACGTGCAGATCGTGCACGCGCAGCACGCCGGGCAGACTGGCGAGGTCGTGGCCGACTTGGTCGAGCCGGATCGTGAGCGGGACACCTTCCATCAGCACATGCACGACTTCGCGCAGCAGCCGCAAGGCGGAAACGCCGATGAGCGCAGCAACAAACAGAGACAGCAGTGGGTCGATCGGGGTCCAGCCGCTGGCAAGAATCACGATGCCGGAGACGATCGCCGCGACCGAGCCGAGCGCGTCGCCCAGCACGTGCAGCATGGCGGCACGGCTGTTGAGCGTCTGCTCCCCGCGATGCAGGATCCAGGCGACGACGAGGTTGACGATGAGGCCGACTGTGGCGACGAGCACGACGGTGCTGCCGGCGATGTCGCGCGGCGCGCTGAATCGCGAGAGCGCTTCATGCACGATGAAACCGATCAGCACCAGCATCATCAGGCTATTGAACAATGCCGCCAGCACCTCGGCGCGCGCTAGGCCGTAGGAATGCAGGAGCGACGGCGGACGGCGCGTGAGCCAGCCCGCGATTGCGGCCAGTCCCAGCGCGGACGAATCGGTGAGCATGTGCGCCGCATCGGACAGCAGGGCGAGCGA
>JBGSZD010000200.1:0-2624 GCA_041750575.1 Thiobacillus sp.
GACATCACCTTCGGCATCGGCCCTGCCGGCACCGGCAAGACCTATCTCGCGGTGGCCTGCGCGGTCGACGCGCTGGAGCGCGAACAGGTGAAGCGCCTGGTGCTGACGCGCCCGGCGGTGGAAGCGGGCGAGCGGCTTGGCTTTTTGCCGGGCGACCTGACGCAGAAGGTCGATCCCTACCTGCGCCCGCTGTACGACGCGCTGTACGACCTGATGGGTTTCGACAAGGTAACGCGATTGATCGAACGTCACGCCATCGAGGTGGCGCCCCTCGCCTTCATGCGTGGCCGCACGCTCAACCATGCCTTCATCATTCTCGACGAGGCGCAGAACACCACGGTCGAGCAGATGCAGATGTTTCTGACGCGCATCGGTTTTGGCGCGCGTGCGGTGGTGACTGGCGACCCGACGCAGATCGACCTGGCCAAGCATGTGAAATCCGGCCTGATGGATGCCGCCGAGGTGCTGGTTGGCGTGCGCGGACTCGCCTTCACCCATTTCCAGTCGGAAGATGTGGTGCGCCATCCGCTGGTCGGCCGCATCGTCGACGCCTACGCCGTGCGCCGCGCGGAAACGGAAGCGCGTGACAAGTCCTGAGTTCAGTCTGTCGGTGCAGTTCGCCAGCGAGGCGGGCGCGCTGCCGACGCGCGCGCAAATCCGCCGCTGGGTCGCTGCCGCGCTGGAACATGCCGCCGAAATCACCGTGCGCATCGTCGGCGCCGACGAAGCGAAGGCGCTCAATCAGAACTACCGTGACAAGGCCTACGTCCCCAACGTGCTGACCTTCGAATACGGCGAGATTTCGCCCGGCGTGTTGGGCGGCGACGTCGTGATCTGCGCCGAAGTGGTCGAACGCGAAGCGCGCGAGCAGGGCAAGCCGTTACAGAATCATTACGCCCACATGACCGTCCACGGCGTGCTGCACCTGCAAGGCTACGATCACCTCGATCCGCACGACGCCGACATCATGGAATCGCGCGAAGCCGTTATACTGAAACGGTTCCGTATCCCCAATCCCTACTCTTCCTGACGCACATGGAGTCCGACAGTAGTCCCAAGCCGAGTTTGCTTGAGCGCATCTCCCACTGGTTGATGCGCGAACCCGAAGACCGCGAGCAGTTGATCGAACTGCTGCACGGCGCCTACGAAAACAGTCTGATGGACGCCGACGCCCTGGCGATGATCGAGGGCGTGCTGCAGGTATCCGAAATGCGCGTCGGCGAAATCATGATCCCGCGCGCGCAGATGGATGTGATCGACATCAATGATCCGCCCGAGAAGTTCATCCCGTTCGCCATCGAAACCGCGCACTCGCGCTTTCCCGTCATCGACAAGGACCGCGACGACGTCATCGGCATCCTGCTGGCGAAAGACCTGCTGCGGCATTACGCCGAGGCAGACGACGACATCCGCGGCATGCTGCGCCCGGCCGTGTTCATTCCCGAATCGAAGCGGCTCAACGTGCTGCTGAAGGAGTTCCGCTCCAACCGCAACCACATCGCGATTGTCGTCAACGAGTATGGCGGCGTCGCGGGCATCGTCACCATCGAGGATGTGCTCGAACAGATCGTCGGCGACATCGAGGACGAATACGACTTCGACGAAACCGAGGACAACATCATCCGCGAGCTCGACGGCGTGTTCCGCGTCAAGGCCGGCACCGAAATCGCCGACTTCAACCAGACCCTCGGCGCACAATTCTCCGATGAGGAATTCGACACCGTCGGCGGCCTCGTCGTCTCGCGCTTCGGCCACCTGCCCAAGCGCGGCGAATCGGTGAAGTTCGACGGCTTCAATTTCAGCGTGCTGCGCGCCGACAGCCGCCGCCTGCATGCCGTGCGCGTGACGCGTCTGCCGCCGGAAGAAGAGGACGTGCAGCTGCCGCTGGTTTGAGGCCTTCGTCATGATCGAATCTCGGCACCGTTCGGGCTGAGCCCTTTGGCTTCGCTCAGGAGAACCTTGTCGAAGCCCTGCGTCTACTTGGAAACGCCCTTCGACGAGCTCAGGGCGAACGGGCTGGAAGTTTGCGTCAAAGCGAATGTCGCCGGTCACCACGGGAGAAACCCGCTAGCGGCGTCACCGCCCCCTTCGTCAGCGCAATCGCCTTGAACAGCTCGCCCATCTCGGCCGGCGACACCAGCCGCTGCACCGCATTCGCCTGCGGCAGATACGCCGCCGCGTCGGCAGGCGAAATATCCATCAGCAATTCCGCCAATCCGCTATTCAGCAGAAAATTCGCCTGGCTCGCGTAGCCTGCCAGCGTCAGTCCTGCCGCTTGTCCCGCGCGCGCCACCGCGCTGAAATCGACGTGCGCGGTGAGATCGCACAGCCCCGGCAGATAAAACGGATTGTCCAGCGCGTGGTGACGGTAGTGCGCACGCAGTGTGCCCATGTGGCGCTGCGGGTGGTAGTACTCGCTGGCGCCGAAACCGTAATCGATCATCAGGATCAGGCCGCGGTCGAGCGACTGCGCGAGTGAGGCGATCAGCGCGTCGGCCGCCAGATTGATTTCGCTGAGATAACCTGGTGCCAGGTCCAGCGCTTCGGCGCGGGCGCGCAGCGCGGGATCGGCGATGGGCCGGTTTTGCCAGCCGAAGCGGTCGCCCTCGATCACCACGCCACAC
>JBGSZD010000201.1:0-2249 GCA_041750575.1 Thiobacillus sp.
CACCAATTGTCGGCTGGCGGCGCGCGTAGCCAGCGCCATCGCCAGCGCGCCGCGCACCGGACGCAGTTCACCGGTCAGCGCCAGTTCACCGGCGAATTCGGCGTGCTTGAACTTGTCGGCGGGAACCTGGCCGGAAGCGGCGAGGATCGCCAGCGCGATCGGTAGATCGAAGCGCCCGGATTCTTTCGGCAGATCGGCCGGCGCGAGATTGACCGTAATGCGCCGCGCCGGGAATTCGTAGCGCGCATTCTGGATCGCCGCACGCACGCGGTCGCGCGCTTCCTTCACTTCGGTTTCGGGCAGCCCGACCAGGGTAAACGCCGGCAGCCCGTTGGCGAGATGCGCCTCAACCACCACCTCGGGCGCATGCATGCCGGCCAGCGCCCGGCTTTTGACGACGGCGACCGCCACTTAATTCGTCTGCTGTTTTTCCAGCTCGGCCAGCCGCGCTTCCAGTTGAGCGAGCTTTTCGCGGGTGCGCGCCAGCACCTCGGTCTGCACGTCGAATTCCTCGCGGCTCACCATGTCCAGCTTGCCGAGCATCGAGGTCACGCCGGCTTTGAGGTTCTGCTCGATGTCTTTGGCGGGCGACTGCTTCAGCACGTCGCCGAGTTTGCTGGCCAGATCGTTGAGGAAAGCAGGATTGGGAAATTTCGGATTCGGGTTCATGTCAGGCTCCAGTTAACCCCGGCAGTGTAGCAATGGACGCCGGAGCGTGTGTCGCACGAATAGCGTGCATTGCATTTTCATGTTGCACCATCAGGGTGCGGAGCCCCGCGCTTTACCGGGCGCAAAATTAATAACTATATGAATAGTATGAATAAAAAAACTGGCACACCTCGTGCTGGTAATGGGCTGCAATTTTGCACTTTTTCAACGCCGGAGAAATTGAACATGAAAAAAATCGTATCTGCATTGATGTTGGCTGGCATGGTGAGCGCACCTGCTGTTGTGATGGCTGCGGAAACCAGTCCGCATACCGTGACGGGCAACGTTGGCTTTGCCAGCGATTACCGTTTCCGTGGTATTTCGCAAACCTATGAAGATCCCGCCATTCAGGGCGGTTTCGATTATGCGCACAGCAGCGGCTTCTATCTGGGCACATGGGGCTCGAACGTCGAGTCCCTCTCGTTGAACGGTGCCAACATGGAATGGGACGTTTACGGCGGTTACACCTTCAGCGTGGGTGATGTCGCGATCAACGTCGGCGGCCTCTATTACTGGTACCCCAGCCAGACCAATAACGCTGTCGATATCGATACCTTCGAACTGTATGCCGGTGCGACCTGGAAATGGCTGAACGTCAAATACTCGCACAGCACCACCGAACTGTTTGGCATTGTCGACTCTGAAAATTCAGGATATCTGGAAGCCAACGTCAATGTGCCGTTGCCCGCCGATGTCACTCTGGGTCTGCACTACGGATATCAAGGCGTAGCAGGCAGCATCTCCGGCATCGACAACGACAGCTATTCCGACTGGAAAATCAGCGTGAGCAAGCCGATTCTCGGGTTCAACGTGTCGTTGGCTTATGTCGATACTGATGTTGATTCCTCCAACGTGACCTGGGGCGGCAACACGGCCGTTACCAAAGGTACCGATGTCGAAGATCTAACCGACGGCACCGTGGTGCTGACTGTGGGCAAAACGTTCTAAATCCGCCTGATCCGGGGCGGTTCACCGTCCCGGTCCAACCACCCTCGGGAGATAACATGAAATTCGTAACGGCCATCATCAAGCCGTTCAAGCTGGACGAAGTACGCGAGGCGTTGTCCGCCATCGGCGTCACCGGCCTGACGGTTACGGAAGTGAAGGGGTTTGGGCGGCAAAAAGGCCACACCGAGCTGTATCGCGGCGCGGAATACGTGGTCGATTTTCTGCCCAAAGTGAAAATCGAAGTCGCCATCAAGGCCGAATTGCTGGAGCGCGTGATCGAAGCGATCGAAAAAGCGGCCAACACCGGCAAGATCGGCGACGGCAAGATTTTTGTCACCAGCCTGGAACAGGTCGTGCGCATCCGCACGGGCGAATCCGGCCCCGACGCCCTGTGAGGAGCATGAACATGAAAAAGCTATTTGCTTCGTTGGGCTTGATGTTGGCCCTGTTGTCTCCTGGTTTGACTGTGGCGCAGGAAACGGCGCCGGTCGCCGAAGCGGTTACGGTTGAAACCACAGCGGTGGAAGTGGTTGCGCCGGAAGCGCCGGTCGCCGATGCGGCAGCGCCTGCCGAAGCCGCGCCCGCAGAAGCGG
>JBGSZD010000202.1:0-10173 GCA_041750575.1 Thiobacillus sp.
GCGCTGTGCCCGAGTCTCGGCCGCGACTGTTACGGTTGCTATGGCCCGGCGGAAAATGCCAACACCGATGCGCTGGCGGCGCAGTTCGGCATCCTGGGCCTGTCATCCGAGGCCGTCGTGCAGCGCTTCCAGTCGATCAACAGCCAGGCGCCGGTGTTTCTCGCCGCCGCCGACAAGATCAGGAATACGGGCCATGACTGAACAGCAGCGCAGCGTCTCGATTCATGTGCCGGTACTGGCGCGGGTGGAAGGCGAGGGCGCGCTCGATCTGCGCATCGAGGAGGGCAATATCACCCAGCTGCGCCTGCGCATCTTCGAACCGCCGCGCTTCTTCGAGAAATTTCTTGAAGGCCGTCACTACACCGAGATTCCCGATATGGTGGCGCGCATCTGCGGCATCTGTCCGGTGGCGTATCAGGTCACCGCGGCGCAGGCGCTGGAAAAACTGTTCGGCGTCGAACTCAGCCCGTGGGCGCGCGCCATGCGCCGGGTGTTCTACTGCGGCGAATGGATCCAGAGTCACAGCCTGCACATCCACCTGCTGGCGGCACCGGATTTTTTCGGCTGCGGCAATGCCATCGAACTGGCGCGCATCGCGCCCGACGAGGTGCGCCGTGGCCTGCGTATCCAGGCGCTCGGCAACGAGCTGATGGATCTGTTCGGCGCCCGCTCGGTGCATCCGGTGGGCGTGCGCATTGGCGGGTTTCATGCAGCACCTTCGCTGTTCCGCATCCAGGCCATCCGCGACAAGCTGCGTGCCGTGCTGCCGGAGGCCGAAGCGCTGGTGCGCTGGGCAGCGCGCATTCCGATGCCGCCGGACGACCAGGCTTTCGTCTCGGTCGCCATGCGGCATCCGACCGACTACGCCATCGAAATCGGCGCCATCGCTGCCAGCGATGGCTTATTGATTGAAGCCGAGGCCTACGACACCCACTTCGCCGAGCGGCACGAAGCGCATTCCACCGCGCTGTTCAGCACCTATCGCCAGCAGCCTTATCTGGTCGGGCCGCTGGCGCGCCTGAATCTCAACCATGACCGTCTGCCCGCGGGCATCCAGGCACTGCGCGCCGAAACGGGTTTCACCCTGCCGAGCCGCAATCTCTTTCACAGCCTGCTGGCGCGCGCGGTGGAAATCCTGCTGGCGCTGCAGGAAGCCGCGCGCCTGCTCGACAACTACAAGGTTCCGGATTCGCCCTGGGTGCCGGTCACTCCGCGTGCCGGCGTGGCTTTCGGCTGCACCGAAGCGCCGCGCGGTCTGCTGTGGCACCGCTACGAGATGGATGCCGACGGCCGCGTGATCAACGCCCGCATTGTGCCGCCGACCAGCCAGAATCAGGGTCGCATCGAGCAAGACCTGCGGCTGTCGCTGCTCAACTTCGGGCTCGACCACCCGGACGACGCGCTGCGCCTGCACTGCGAAAAAGTCATCCGCAACTACGACCCCTGCATTTCCTGCGCCACCCATTTTCTGCGGATGAACGTCGAGCGAACGTGAGCACGGTGCGCATCCTCGGCATCGGCTCGCCGTCGGGCGATGACCAGGCTGGCTGGCTGACGGTCGATGCCTTGCTGGCTGCCGGCCTTGATGAAATCGACGTTGTGAAGCTGGATCGTCCCGGCGCCAATCTGATCCCGCTTCTGGAAGGCGCATCCCGGATCATCCTGATCGACGCCATGCAGGGCGACGGCCCCGCAGGCGAGATTCAGCGCTTTGATCAGCAGGACTGGCCGAGCTATTGCCATGGGCTGTCGAGTCACGGCTTCGGCGTAGTCGCCGCGCTGATGCTGGCGCGCGAACTCGGCAGTCTGCCGCCCCGGCTGGACTTGTATGGAATCGAGATTGGCTCGGTATGTCCGGGAGAATCAGCAGGGGACGAAGTTCAGGCCGCTGCGCAGCGACTGGCCGCGATCATCGTGAGCAGTCTGAGCGAATGAAGCGGCTTAAAGATCTTCGCGCCGCAGCATGAAGACGAACTGGTCGCCGCTTTCGGTGTCGAGCCAGGTGAAGGGCAGGGTGGGGTAGGCCGCTTCGAGCGCGTCGCGGTTGTGGCCGATTTCCACCACCAGCAGGCCGCCGGGATTAAGGTGGGCTTTGGCCGCGGCCAGAATCTGCCGCGTGGCGTCCAGGCCGTCTGCGCCCGAGCCCAGCGCCAGTGCCGGTTCCGCCTGATATTCCGGGGGCAGCGCAGCGACCGACTCGGCGTTCACATAGGGCGGGTTGCTGAGGATGACGTCGTAGGTTCGGCCATCCAGCGCTGCAAACAAGTCCGACTCGATGAGCGCGATGCGATCCTGCAGATCGTAATCGGCGACATTGCGCGCAGCGACTTCCAGCGCATCCTTCGACAAATCGACCGCGTCGACTTCCGCATCGGGGAACGCCAGCGCCGCAAGGATGGCGAGGCAGCCCGAGCCGGTGCAGAGGTCGAGCGCGCGGGTCACTTCGTCGAGGTTTTCGACCCACGGCGCCAGCTGTTCATGCAGCAGCTCGGCGATGAAGGAGCGCGGCACAATCACGCGCTCGTCGACATAAAAACGGTGTTCGCCCAGCCAGGCCTCGTGCGTGAGATAGGCGGCGGGCAGGCGCTCGCGCACCCGGCGTTCGATTACTGCCTGCACCGCCTCGGATTCGCCATGCGTGAGGCTGGCGTCGAGGAAGGGATCGAGCCGGTCGAGCGGCAGATGCAGGGTGTGCAGGATCAGATACGCCGCTTCGTCGAAGGCGTTGTCGGAGCCGTGGCCGAAAAACAGCTGGGCCTCGTTGAAACGCGACACCGCGAAGCGCAACCAGTCGCGCACGGTGATGAGGGATTCGGTGTCTTCGAAATGTTTCATCGCGCTCATGCTTCGCTATCAGCCCAGTAGTTTTTCCAGCGTCTTCTGATACACCGCAGCCAGCTGCTCGATATTTTCCACGGCGATGTGCTCGTTCAGCTTGTGGATGCTGGCATTGAGCGGACCGAATTCGACCACCTCGCGGCAGATGTCGGCGATGAAACGGCCGTCCGAGGTGCCGCCGCTGGTGGACAGTTCGGGGGTGAGGCCGGTGACCTCGCGGATCGCTTCGCTCAAGCGGTCGCACAGCGGCCCACGCGGGGTGAGGAAAGGCTTGCCCGACAGGCTCCAGTCGATTTCGTAATCGAGGCCGTGGCTGTCGAGGATTTCGTGCAGCGCGTCCATCAGGCCGTCGGCGGTGCTGGCGGTGGAAAAGCGGAAGTTGAACTGGATCTCGACCACGCCGGGGATGACGTTGGTGGCGCCGGTGCCGCCATGGATATTGGAAATCTGCCAGGTGGTCGGCGGGAAGTAGGCATTGCCCTCGTCCCACATGGTGTCGGCGAGTTCGTAGATTGCCGGTGCGGCGAGATGGATCGGATTCTTTGCCAGATGCGGGTAGGCGATGTGGCCCTGCACACCCTTGACGCGCAGCGTGCCGGACAGCGAACCGCGGCGGCCGTTCTTGATGGTGTCGCCGAATTCGGCGGCGCTGGTGGGTTCGCCGACGATGCAGTAGTCGAGTGTTTCGCCGCGTGCTTTCAGGGCTTCGACGACCTTCACCGTGCCGTCGGTGGCGGGGCCTTCCTCGTCGGAGGTGAGCAGGAAGGCGATTGAGCCTTGGTGATCGGGATGTGCGGCGACGAAGCGTTCGGTAGCCGTGACGAAGGCGGCGTCCGAGGTTTTCATGTCGGCGGCGCCGCGTGCGTACAGCTTGCCGTCGCGCACTGTCGGCTCGAAGGGATCGGACAGCCACTGATCGAGCGGGCCGGTGGGCACGACATCGGTATGGCCGGCGAAGCAGACCACCGGCGCCGTCATCCCCTTGCGCGCCCACAGGTTGTCGACGCCGTTGTGGCGATGGCGCTCGATGTGGAAGCCGAGATTTTCCAGGCGCGCGGCGATGAGGTCGTGGCAGCCGGCGTCGTCGGGCGTCAGCGAACGGCGTTTGAGCAGTTCGACCGCCAGCGCCAAGGTTCCATTTGCGAGGTTTTCACCCTCGGGGGTTTCATTAGCAAGGATTTCATCCTTGGGTGTTTCATTGGCCATGCAGGGTCAGGCTCCGAATAGGGTTTGGTATTGTTCTTCGGCAAAGCCGAGATGATAGCGGCCTTTGATTTCCAGTACCGGCCGCTTGATCACGCTGGGCTGGGCCAGCATCAGTGCCATCGCGCCGACTTCGTTGCCGGCAGCTGTTTTCTCGGCGTCCGACAGTTTGCGCCAGGTGGTGCCACGCGTGTTGAGCAGCGCTTGCCAGCCGGTCTGCCTGATCACGTCGCGCAGCCAGGCCGCATCGACGCCCTGTTTCTTGAAATCGTGAAAAGCAACATCGTGCGCGTGCCCGGCGAGCCACGCGCGCGCTTTCTTCACAGTGGTGCAGTTGGGAATGCCGTAGAGCTTCATATCAATCATGGCGCTTCATGTAATTGAGTTTCCATCACTCATGACAAAGTCCCCGTTCGCCCTGAGCTTGTCGAAGGGCATGTCCGCGTGGGTGCAGGGCCGCTTAGGCAAGGCTCTCCTGAGCGAAGTCGAAGGGATCAGGACAGGCTTCGACAAGCTCAGCCCGAACGGTGGATGAAAACCGGTTCGATTTACGGAAACCTCAATAATCGTGGCGTTCATGCTATTTCATCGCCCGGCGTCGGAATCCGCCGTGCGTGGCCGTAAAATCGGGAAAACGAAGCCGCTATTCTATCCGACCTGATGCATCCCGCCCTCCATTCCCATGCCGCCCCGCCGCCTGTCGGCGAACCCAGCCTGCGTTCGATCAGCCGCCTGTTTCCCTATTTGTGGGAATTTCGCGGCCGTGTGCTGCTGGCGATGGCGCTGCTGATCGGCGCCAAGCTGGCCTCGGTGGCGGTGCCGCTGGTGCTGAAGGAGATCATCGACGCGCTCGACAAGCCGCGTCCCGAGCTGGTGCTGCCGCTCGCCTTCATTCTCGGCTACGGAATCCTGCGCTTTGCCAGCACCACCTTTGCCGACCTGCGCGACGTGATCTTCGCCAAGGTCACGCAGCGCGCGATGCGGCGCATCAGCATGGCGGTGTTCGATCATCTGCACGCGCTGTCGCTGCGCTTTCATCTGGAGCGGCAAACCGGTGGCATCACCCGCGACATCGAACGCGGCGCCCGCGCGGTGTCGAGCCTGGTCGGTTTTCTGCTGTTCCGCATCACGCCGACCATCCTGGAAATCCTGATGGTGGCGGGCATCCTCTTCGTCAAGCTCGACTGGGTGTTCGGGCTGATCACCCTGATCACGCTGGCGGCCTACATCGGCTTTACCGTCACCATCACCGAATGGCGCAATCAATTCGTGCGGCGTGCCAACACGCTCGATTCCGAGGCGTATGGACGCGCCATCGACAGCCTCCTGAACTACGAAACAGTCAAATACTTCGGCAACGAAAAATACGAGGCTGCGCGCTACGACAGCAGCCTGATCGAGTGGGAAGAAATGGCGCTGAAATCGAAGCGCTCGCTGGGTCTGCTAAATGCCGCGCAGGCTTTGACGATCGCCATCGGTGTCACGCTGATGGTGTTGCGCGCTGCAGACGGCGTGGTCAAGGGCACGCTGACGCTGGGCGATCTGGTGATGGTCAACGCCTTCCTGCTGCAGATGTTCCAGCCGCTGAGTTTTCTGGGCGTGATGTATCGCCAGATCAAGGAATCGATCACCGATGTCGAGCGCATGTTCGAATTGCTGAAGCGGCCGTGCGAGATCGAGGACAAGCCCGATGCCCGCGCACTCGACGTATTCGCCGGCGAAGTGGCTTTCAGTCAGGTGAGCTTCGCCTACAACCCCGACCGCCCGATCCTGCACGAGGTCAGCTTCACCATTCCCGCCGGCAAGACGGTGGCAGCAGTGGGCGCCAGCGGCGCCGGCAAGTCGACGCTGGCCCGGCTGCTGTTCCGCTTCTACGACGTCGGCACCGGCAGCATCCGCATAGACGGCCAGGACATCCGCCACGTCACGCAGGACAGCCTGCGCGCCGCCATCGGCGTGGTGCCGCAGGACACCGTGCTGTTCAACGACAGCATCTACTACAACATCGCCTACGGCCGCCCCGAGGCCAGCCGCGGCGAGGTGGTCGAAGCGGCGCGTGCCGCGCACATCCTGCACTTCATCGAAAGCCTGCCGCAGGGCTGGGACACAGTGGTGGGCGAACGCGGACTCAAGTTGTCGGGCGGCGAAAAGCAGCGGGTGGCGATTGCCCGCACGCTGTTGAAGCATCCGGCGATCCTGATCCTGGACGAAGCCACCTCGGCGCTCGACACCAAAACCGAAAAAGCCATCCAGGCCGAACTGCTGGAAATCGCGCGCAGCCGCACCAGCCTCATCATCGCGCACCGCCTGTCCACCGTGGTCGAGGCCGACGAGATCCTGGTCATGGAAGGCGGCCGCATCGTCGAGCGCGGCCGCCACCCCGATCTGCTGGCGAAGAATGGCGTCTACGCCCACATGTGGGCGCTGCAGCAGCAGGCCGAGGAGGGCGACGGTCAGTGAAGCTGGTTTTTTCACCACCGGGACGCCGAGACACCCATTTTGAATGGGGTAAGGGTGACTGCTGACTTATGTATTCCGTCTTGTGGCTGAACATTCTGCCGTTGCTGATAAATTGCAGATAGAAATGACGCCCGAAAATTAAATAGTAAGTCTGGAAATTAACTATGCCCGCGCCGCAAACCGTTCTAACCCTGATCGAAAACTTCGAACGCAACCTCGACGCATACCGTAATGGCCAATACAACGAAACCCAGGTCAGGCGCGACTTCATCGATCCGTTTTTCAAGGCACTCGGCTGGGATATGGATAACAGCCTGGGCTATGCAGAAGCCTATCGAGATGTCATCCATGAAGACGCGATTAAGGTTGGCATCTCCACCCGCGCGCCGGACTACAGCTTTCGCGTAGGGGGGCAGCGCAAATTTTTTCTCGAAGCGAAAAAACCGTCGGTCAGCGTCAAGGATGCAGTGGAGCCCGCATTCCAGTTACGCCGCTATGCGTGGTCAGCAAAACTGCCACTGTCCATCGTTACGGACTTCGAAGAATTCGCCATTTACGACTGTCGCCAGAAGCCCGACAAAAACGACAAGGCAAGCAAGTCGCGGTTGTTTTACTGCACCTTCCGCGACTATCCGGAAAAATGGGATGAGATTGCCGCGATATTTTCCAAGGATGCGGTACTTAAAGGCTCCTTCGACAAATTTGCCGTCAGCACCAAAGGCAAACGCGGCACGACAGAAGTAGACATCGCCTTTCTGGCGGAAATCGAGGGCTGGCGCGGCTTGCTCGCGCGGAATATCGCGCTGCGCAACAATGATCTGAGCCAGCGCGAACTCAATTTCGCAGTGCAGCAAACCATCGACCGCATCATTTTCCTGCGCATCTGCGAAGACCGCGGCATCGAACCCTACGGACGGCTGATGGCGCTGCAAACTGGCGTCAAGGTTTACGACCGTCTGCGTGAGCTATTTCGTGCAGCGGATGACCGCTACAACTCCGGCCTGTTTCATTTCAGCAAGGAAAAGAGCCGCGCCGGTGCGCCGGACGAACTGACCCTGCATCTGGAAATAGACGACAAACCGCTCAAGGAGATTTTTAAAAACCTGTATTACCCGGATTGCCCCTACGAGTTTTCCGTGCTCGGCGCGGACATCCTCGGCAGCGTCTATGAACAATTCCTCGGCAAAGTCATCCGCCTGACGTCGGGCAATCGCGCGGTAGTCGAAGACAAACCGGAAGTGAAAAAAGCCGGTGGCGTGTTCTACACCCCTGCCTACATCGTGCAATACATCGTGCAGCACACCGTCGGCAAACTTCTGGAAGGCAAGACCAGCAAACAGGCTGCTGGTATCCACATTGTTGATCCGGCCTGTGGGTCGGGATCGTTTCTCATTGGCGCGTATCAATATCTGCTCGACTGGTATCTGGCGCGCTACGTGGAAGAGGGCGCGGAGAAGCACAGCAAGGGCAAGGCCGCGCGCATCCATCCCGCAGCACACGGCGAATGGCGGCTCACCACCGCGGAAAAGAAACGCATCCTGCTCGATCACATCTACGGTGTAGATATCGACACGCAAGCGGTGGAGGTGACCAAGCTCTCTCTGCTGCTCAAAGTTTTGGAAGGCGAATCCGGCGAATCGTTGAACAGCCAGATGAAGCTGTTTCAAGAGCGCGTATTGCCCGACCTCGACCGCAACATCCAGTGTGGCAACTCGCTCATCGGGCCGGACTTCTATGACAGCCAGTTAGACCTCGACGAGGAGGCCGCGCAACGCATCAACGTGTTCGACTGGCAAGCGGCGTTCCCGCAGATTTTCAAGGCTGGTGGATTTGATGCAGTGATTGGGAATCCCCCATATATCCCAATTTTCGATTTGGCCAAAAATCAACTGACCTACTTTACTGACCATTACAAATTCTATTCAGGCCGCTACGATAGCTATGCGTTATTTATCGAGCGCTCTTTATCGCAGCTATTGAAGCCTGATGGCTCCCTTGGATTGATTATCCCATCGAGCTTAATCAACAATCGAACCTTCCAAGGATTACGCACATGGTTGATGGAAGTTTTTCAATTTCAAGCAATTAGGTTATTGGGGGGTAAGGTATTTCAAGGCGTCAATAAAGACACGATGACCGTTATTGGTCAGCGTTCAGCCCCAAAGAAATGGACTGTTTGCATCGAAGAGTATTTCGCGACGCCTTATGCCCTTGACCCACTCAAGAGATCAACACAATTAACTAAAAGCGACTTCTTCAATGGAAATGAGTTCAGACTCGGGCTCAATACAGAAACAAGTTTTATTGAAAAGCTATTTTCGTCATCGCAAAACATTTCTTTGAAGGATGTATGCGACAGCTATCAAGGAATAGTTACTGGCGCTGATGAAGGTTTTATTGTTCCATCAAACGAAGCTCAGCATTTCCCTAAATCCGAACAAGGATATCTACACGACTTCCTTTTTGGTTCGGATATTGCGCGATATCAAACCCCCAAAAATGATAAGCAAAAAATTATTTATCTGACCAAGAAAGAAGATCTTGCAGGTAAGGCAATCATTGAAAAGCGGTTACTTCCTTTTAAAAACGTTTTATCTAAACGTAGAGAGAGTTTGTCGGGCTCCATTCCTTGGTTCGCCTTACATTGGCCAAGACGCCAAGAAATATTTGAGCAGCCCAAAATATTGATACAGGGCATTCGGAATTTAAGCTTGCCTCGCCGAATAATCGCAACGCTTGATAACAGCCACGCTTACGCGGGTGTGAATCTCGTAATATTGAATTTGAAGCCAGGTACGGATTACACACTTCCCTTCCTACTCGGTGTGTTGAACTCAAATTTGATAAATACAATTTTTAGAGTCAAGTTTGTTGATCATCGAATTAAAAACTTCTACGTAGACTCCCTTCCAATACCCAGATCAAAGGAAGAGTCACATGCTCTACGTGAAAAAATTGCGGTCATTGTTGGCAAATTGCTAATCCTGCATCAACAACTCGCTGCCTCAAAAACCCCGCAAGACACCACCTTGCTGCAACGTCAGATCGACGCGACCGACCGGCAAATCGACCAGTTGGTTTACACACTCTATGGCCTGACCGATGAAGAAATCGCTCTTGTGGAGGGTGGGTGATTTGCAAGCTGTAGAGAGTGAGATGAACCCACAGCGCCATGATGTCTGCGACCTCGGTTCTTTCAACATCAGACTCCGTATGCCATTTTTTAAATGAATGTCTTGCTTCAACCCGGCGTGCGCCGCCGCGAGGTGTGGGCCTGGGCGATGTACGACTTCGCCAACTCGGGCTATACGACGGTGGTGATCACCGCGGTGTTCAGCGCCTACTTCGTCGGCGTCGTCGCCGGCAACGCCCCATGGGCGACATTCGCCTGGACCCTGGCGTTGTCGGTTTCCTATGCGCTGGTGATGCTGACCGCGCCGCTGATCGGGGCCTGGGCCGATGCGCACGCCAGCAAGAAAAAACTGTTGTGGCTGACCACGCTGGGCTGCGTCGGCTTTACCGCATTGCTTTATTTCGCTGCACCCGGTGCGCTGGCGCTGGCGATTGCGGCGCTGGTGCTCTCCAATTATTTTTTCGGCACCGGCGAAAATCTTGTTGCCGCATTCCTGCCCGAACTGGCGCGCCCGCGCGCGCTGGGCCGGGTGTCGGGCT
>JBGSZD010000203.1:0-6017 GCA_041750575.1 Thiobacillus sp.
CTACGTCGAACTGGCCGATCTGGAACAATGCGCCGGCCTCGCGCTCGGCTCGCCCACCCGCTTCGGCAACATGGCCGCGCCGCTGAAGTATTTTCTCGACACGACCGGCGCGCTGTGGGCCAAGGGCGCACTGGCCGGCAAGCCCGCTGCCGTGTTCACTTCCACCGCCAGCCTGCACGGCGGCCAGGAAACCACACTCACCAGCATGATGCTGCCGCTGCTGCATCACGGCATGCTGATCGCCGGCCTGCCTTACACGCTGCCCGAAGTTGGCGCCACCGCCAGTGGCGGCACGCCCTACGGCGCCAGCCACTGGGCTGGCCCCAACGACGACAAACCGCTGACCGACGAGGAACGCACGCTGTGCATCGCGCTGGGCAAACGTCTGGCTGAACTTGCACTCAAGCTGTCCGCATGAAATCGCTGCAACGCATTGCAATCGCCAGTCTGATCGCGTTGATTTTTCTCTGTCTGGCGTGGGAGCTGTGGCTGGCACCCCTGCGCCCGGGCGGCTCCGGTCTGGTATTCAAGGTGCTGCCGCTACTCGCGCCGCTCATGGGCATCCTCAAAGGCCGCCGCTATACCTATCAATGGGCGCCCATGCTGATGCTGCTCTATTTTACCGAGGGCGTGGTGCGCGCGTGGTCGGACAAAGGTCTGTCGGTCTGGCTGGCCAGTGCCGAGGTGGCATTGTCAGTGGTGTTCTTCTTCGCCGCGATCTACTACGCCAGGATCAGCGCGCCGTCACGACAGGTTCGCAGCGTGTAAGGCTCAACTCCCGGGACGTCCGTAGGGATCTCTCTGCCGCAACCCCATTCATAAACGGACCGCAGAGTGTTGGTGGCCACATTGTCCGATCGCGGCGCGTCATGTGAATTTTGCAACCGAGCTGCCAGCAGTTGCTACACGCTGAATCGAGAGTAGACAGGACAGTGGGTACAACTCTTCACGTTTTCCCAACGCCATAAATTGAAAAGGCTTAGCCGTTCGGCTAAGCCTTTTAGATACTGGTGGGTCGGGCGAGATTCGAACTCGCGACCAACGGATTAAAAGTCCGCTGCTCTACCGGCTGAGCTACCGACCCTAGGGACAAGGCTGATGCCCTATCCGCGAAAGCCCCAGATTATAGTCGAAGCGAAGTAGCCGGGTAAAGTGTTGTAGCTGTTTTTTGAAGCGGGGCGCAACAATCAGCGCTTACGCAAGGATGTCGGGCGAGTGAAAGTTTTTGCGCGATCCATGCTTTCACAGGCAATAAAAAAGGCGGAGATCCGCCTTTTTTATTGCCTGCTTTTAATACTGCTCCACTACTATCTATTTCAATACACGGTCACTTTTTTTTTGTTTTGTACTGCAGGTGACTTGCTCATGCTGGCTTTCTGGGCGCCAGACTGGACAGCGGACGGAACTGCTGGCGACTCGTTTTGCGCAACGGCAGTCGGGTTGGCTTGCTGATGTTGCTCAGTGAAGGCGATGATTTTCTGCTTGCTGATGATGCCGGGAATGAACATGACGATTTCGCCATCCGGGGCATACAGATAGGAGGTCGGGTAGTAATCGACCGGACCCACCTGCAACGCCGGGCTGTTAGGGTCGCGGCGGTTGCCACCGATGACCTGCGGGAACCGCAGATTGTAGCGTTGCATAATGCTGTGGACCGAGCCTTCGTCAATGCCATAGTCCATGGCGACACCGATCACGACAAAATCGTTGCGCGCGTCGAGGTCGTTGAGTTCGGAAAATTCCATTTTGCAACGCGGGCACCAGGGCGCCCAGAAGTTAACCAACACCCACTTGCCGCGGTAGTCGGATAACTGAATGGTTTTGCCTTTGCTGTCGGTGAAGTTGAAATCGACGGCCTTGGTTGCATGCGCCTGCGATGCAAATCCAGCGATGAGGGCGAAGCAGAAGGTGCTGAACCACTTTTTCAAAGTCTTTCCTTTTGGCCATGAAGGCCGTATGGGCTACCGTAACAACCCGTTGCAAGCGGGTCAAGTGTCATTTGGACCATTTCCCGTAAATTAAGGTAACGCGTGTGGTTTTTTATCCTTCGCGCATCAACAGCATGTATTGCACTTTCATGGTGACGGCTGCCCCCGCGATGATGGCCGCCAGCACGATGAAAGACGACACCGCAAGCGTAGAGATGCCGGTGACGCCCTGGCCGATGGTGCATCCCAGCGCGGTCACGCCGCCGAAGCCCATCAGAATGGCACCGATGATGTGGCGGAACATGTCCTGCGCCGAGTTGAACGCCTCCCAGCGGAAGGTCTTGTGCGTCACGCCATACACCAGCGACCCCACGATCACGCCGAACACGCTGGCTACGCCGAAGGTGACGATAGTTGCGCTGTCGGTCCAGTAGGCCCACAGGTTCATGGTATAGCCCAGCGGCGCAACAAAGGTCATGGATTCGGCGAGGTGGGAGTTGGTGCCGAGGTAGACCATTTCCAGGGTATCGGGATCCTCTCCGAAACCGAAACGGCCCGTGACGTACCAGCCTGCCACCACGATCAAGCCGACCACGATGCCTGCAAGAATATTATCGGTGTTGCCGCGAAATTCTTTATTGAGAAACACGAACAGCAACAGTGCGACACCGATCGCCAAGCTGACCATCAACGCGCTGGGCGCCGAGACCAGTCCCAGCAAGGCGGGCAGGGTTTGCATGCCGTCGAGGTAGACCGTCACCGGCTCGGCCTGCAGGAAATTGATGCGGAACGCCCCGAAGATGCCGGACAGGGTAACCAGCGCCGCGTAGCCCATGAAGATGAAGACGACGATGGACTTGAGATTGCCGCCGCCCAGCCGCACCAGAGTGCGCTGGCCGCATCCGCCCGCCAGCGTCATTCCGACGCCGAAGGTGAGGCCACCAACCAGCGCAGCCAGCCAGTAGAAGTTGGATCCGGTGTAGATGGTTTTGGATACATCGATATTGCCGGTGTAGACCAGCAGGCTGGTGCCGATGATAGCGACCGCGATGGCGAGCAGCCAGGCGCGCATGCGATCCCAGTGGTTCATGTTGACGATGTCGGACACCGCCCCCATGGTGCAGAAGTGGGTCTTGTTGCCGACGTAGCCAAAGATGAAAGCCAGCACGAAACCCAGCCAGGCGACGGTACGCACTTTGACGTTTGCATCGTTGGCATCCCAGCCGAGCGCGGTCAGTACCTGGCTGATTAAATCAATTCCTTCCATGCTGGCGAATCTCCGTGTGAATCGTTATTGAGCGGCGAACTGTTATTTGATTGCGACCGTGTGACAGCGCCCGGGGATTATTCTCCAACAAGCGCGCTTAATCAAATGCGACTTTGCTTATAAATTGTGGGGTCTGCGATGCCTGCCTGTTCGAAGCCCTGACGGCGCAAACGGCAGGCATCGCACACGCCACAGGCGCCCCCGTCGGGATCGGCCTGATAGCAACTCACGGTCTGCGCGTAGCCTACTCCGAGTGCGATGCCGCGCTGGATGATGTGCGCTTTGGACAGATATTGCAGCGGCGCATGGATCCGGAGTTTCTCGCCTTCGACGCCGGCACGGGTAGCCAGATTGGCCATGTGCTCGAATGCCGCGATGAACTCGGGGCGGCAATCAGGGTAGCCGGAATAATCGACGGCGTTGACGCCGATGAAAATATCGCGCGCGCCCAGCACCTCGGCCCAGGCGAGCGCCAGCGCCAGCATGACGGTATTGCGCGCGGGCACATAGGTGACGGGAATGCCTTCGGTTGGATTTTCGGGCACGGCAATGGAATCGTCGGTCAATGCCGAGCCACCGAAGTCGCCCAAACCCAGGCGAACGACCCGATGCTCGATCGCACCCAAACTGCGCGCCACGCGTGCGGCGGCAGCGAGTTCGGCATTATGACGCTGGCCGTAATCGAGGCTCAGCGCGTGGCAAGCGTAGCCCGCCTCGCGCGCGATCGCGAGCACGGTGGCAGAGTCCAGCCCCCCCGACAACAGGATGATGGCTGAGCGATTCATGTACCTGGCGTGTTGCCCCACAGCAATTTATGCAACTGCACCTGCATCCGCACCGGCAAACGGTCGGCGAGTATCCACTCGGCCAGCTGCTTCGGCGGCAACTCGCCCTGCACCGGCGAAAACAGGATCGGACAGACCTCCGCGAGTTTCTGCGCCCCAATGACCTCGCGTGCCCAGTCGTAATCGGCGCGGTTGGCCAGCACAAACTTGATCTCGTCGCGCGGCGTGAGATGGGCGAGGTTTTCCCAGCGATTGCGCGCTTCTTCGCCCGATTCCGGCGGCTTGATGTCGACGATGCGCGATACCCGCAGGTCGACGTTGGCGACATCCAGCGCCCCGCTGGTTTCGAGCGAGACCGAATAGCCGGCGTCACACAACGCGGTCAACAACGGCAGGCAGTTTTTTTGCGCCAGCGGCTCGCCGCCGGTAACGCACACGGTCGGCACCCCGTATTCCGCCACACGCGCCAACAGTGCGCCCAAGGTCACGGTTTCGCCGCCCTGAAAGCTATACGGCGTGTCGCACCAGCGGCAACGCAACGGGCATCCGGCCAAACGCACGAATACGGTCGGCAGGCCGGCGCGGCTGGTTTCACCCTGCAGGGAGAGAAACACCTCCGTCAAACGGAGCGTGGTGGTTGCTGTTTCGCCGGACACTGTTCTTGATTGAGCGCGGTACTGAATTGAGTGCGGCGCTTATTTGAGTGCAGCCAAGCGGCGGCTCGCCAACGTGGCCGCATTGGTGTTCGGGTGTTTGCTCACCAATTCCTCGAGCGTCTTCTTGGCACCGCTCAAATTGTCGAGCGCAATCTGGTTGGCCGCGATATTGAGCATGGCATCCGGCACCTTGGCGCTGGTGGGATAGGCCACCACCAGCTTCTGCTGGTGCGCCAGCGCGGATTTGTAATCTTTCAACGCGTAATACGAATAGCCGATCCAGTACTGCGCGTTGGGCGCCAGCGCGCTGTCGGGATAGGCTTTCAGGAAGCCTTTGAATCCGGCGATGGCCGCCGCGTAATTGGGTTCGCGGAAATGATTGAGCGCCGCCTCGTAGGTGCGCGACTCGACCAGCGGATCGAGCTGCGGGGTGGCGGCAGGCGCAGGCTCAGGCGAAGCAGCCGTAGCGGGCGGCGTGGCGGCCGCCACAGGAGCCGGCGATGCAGGCGCGGAAGGGGGAGTTGCAACAATCGCAGCGGGCTTGGCTTGCTTGGCCAACTCCGTCAAGCGCTGATCAAGATCGACGTAAAGATCGTTTTGCCGCTTTCCCAGCGCATCCATCTGGTGGGTCTGCACTTCGGCCTGGCCGCGCATCTTGGATAGCTCGGCCTTGAGCGTCTCGACTTCCTTTAGCAGGCCCAGCAATTGCTGATTCTGCTGGATCGCCCCTTCCACTTTGTCCAGGCGGGCGTCGAACGTATCCAGTTTCTGCTGCATGGCCTGCACCTGACGCGCGAGTTCCGCGTTATTGCTCCCCAGCAGCTGCGCGCCCGCGGACATGGGGAGCGCCAGCATCAGTGCTGCGAAACCTATCCAACCGGCGCGTCGCATCCGCATCGTCTTACTCGTCGGTATACACCACGTCGACGCGGCGATTCTCGGCAAAGGCCTCTTCGGTATCGGCCTCATTCCGCGGCTTCTCCTCGCCGAAGCTCACCGCCTCGAGCTGCGCATCGGACACACCTAACACCGCCAGCGCCTTGCGCACGGCTTCCGCGCGTTTCTGTCCCAGCGCGAGGTTGTATTCGCGGCTGCCGCGCTCGTCGGTGTTGCCTTGCAGGATCACGCGCGCGTCGCGTTTCGACAGCAGGTAGCCTGCGTGAGCTTCCAGCGCCGGCCGATATTCATCCTTCACCACGAAGCTGTCGTAGTCGAAAAAAATGCTGCGCTTGGACATGGGACTGGCGGGATCTTTGCGGGGATCGCCTGCAAACGTGCCGCTGCCGCCGTCCAACTGCTTGCCATCCAAGGCACTGCCGGTCACGCCCGCGCCACCCAGCGCCGATGTTTCCGCGCCGCCGGTGGCCGCCGTCTTGCCATC
>JBGSZD010000204.1:0-2340 GCA_041750575.1 Thiobacillus sp.
CTCGCCGATCGGCCGGCCGAAGACCGAGCGCTCGCTGGCATAGGCGCTCGCCCGGTCGATGAAGAAGCGCGCGTCGCCGGATGCTGCGGTTCGCCGGCGAGACCGAGCAGCGCGTTGATCCGCCCCAGCGCGGCATGGGCGGCGAACCAGGCATATTGCATGTTCACCAGTTCCTGCACCGGCGTCATCATGAACCACAGGTAACCGAACACCGCGAGCATCTCGCCGATGCTCAGGTCGGAGAACACCACCATCAGCATCGCGCCCGCGCGGAAGGTATCGAAGCCCGCGAGAAACACAAAAAAGGAGAATCGGCTCAGGGCATCCGATTTCCACGCAAACGCCGCCGCGTGATGGCGAATGTCGGCAGCCTTCTCCGTCACCCGCGCCAGGTAGTGCTTCTCACGGTTCATCGCGCGAATCTGCGTCAACGCATCCAGGGTTTCGGCCAGCGCGTCCTGAAACACTTCGAAAGCCCGGTTCTCGTGCTTCTTCAGATCCTTTACCCGTTTGCCGAGCTTGGTGGAAAACAGGATCACGATAGGATTCAGCAGCAGGATGAACAGCGCCAACTGCCAGTGCATCCAGAACAGCACCGCTGCCACGCCGATCAGCGTCAGCACCGCCACCACGAAGCCCGAGATCGAGGCGCCGAGGAAGCTGTCGATGGCGTTGAGATCGGTCACGAAATGCGAGGTCACCCGCCCCGCGCCCACCGTCTCGAATTCCGACAGCGCGATGCGGGACAGGCGGTTCAGCATCCGCACGCGAATGCGATACACCACGTCTTTCGCCAGCAGCGAGAAGCTTCGCCCCTGCCACACGTTGAGCAGAATTGCCGTCAGCCGCAAGCACAATGTCAGCAGCAGCGCCGCCCCGATGAACAGTACCGGCCCGTGCCACACCACCGGAAACCACGCGCCGACAGCGGCGACCATTTTGCCCGGGTGATGCAGCAGCACCTCGTCGACCATCAGCGGCAGCAGCAGAGGCAAAGGCACCGAGGCGATCACCGCCAGCAGGGCAATCAGATTGGCTTGCACCAGACGGCTGCGGTGCATCCGGATTTCTGCGTAGATGGATTGCCAGGTCAGCATGGTCGTATGCTCATTTGCCAATGCAGAACTTGCTGAAAATCTCGCCCAGCAAATCGTCCGCCGTGAATTCGCCCGTGATCTCCGCCAGCGCGCCCTGTGCCAGCCGCAGCTCCTCCGCGAACAGCTCTAGTTGTTGTGTCGCTTGACGGGCGGCTTCCAGATGACGCGCCGCCCGAGCCAGCGCATCGAGATGGCGCGCGCGCGCCATGAAAGCGCCTTCGCCCGCCGTCTGCCAACCCGCCGCTTCCAGCAATTGACGGCGCAACAATTCGACACCTGTGCCGCTTTTGGCCGACAGCCAGACTTCGTTACCCGCTACGCGCGGCGCTTCGCCGGTGACATCGATCTTGTTGTGAATCGTCAGTTGCGCCACCCCGGGCAGCCGCGAAAGAATTGCCGCCTCGCGCGCGCCCACGCCGTGCGCGGCATCCACCAGCAGCAAGGCGACATCGGCCTTTTCCACCGCCGCCCAGGTACGGGCGATGCCGATTTTTTCCACCGCGTCGTCGGTCTCGCGCAGTCCTGCCGTATCGACGATATGCAGCGGCACACCCTCGATCTGGATCGACTCGCGCACCGTGTCGCGTGTCGTCCCTGCGATCTCGGTGACGATTGCCGCCTCGAACCCGGCCAGCTGGTTAAGCAGGCTCGACTTGCCCACGTTCGGCTGGCCGATCAACACCACCGTCAGCCCTTCGCGCAGTAGCGCGCCCTGCTTCGCCTGCGCTCGCACCGCTCGCAGACTGACATCGATGCGGTCGAGCCGTCCAAACGCATCGGCCTGTTGCAGGAAATCGATTTCTTCTTCGGGAAAATCCAGCGTGGCTTCAACCAGCATGCGCAGGCGGGTCAGCGCCTCGACCAGTTCGGCAATACGCGCGGAGAACGCACCCGACAGCGAACGCACCGCCGAGCGCGCGGCTTCGCTGGAGGCGGCATCGATCACGTCGGCCACCGCCTCGGCTTGCGCCAGATCGAGCTTGCCGTTGATATAAGCGCGCCGGGTGAATTCGCCCGGCTCGGCCAGCCGTGCGCCGAGTTCGACGCAACGCTGCAGAATGAGATTGAGCACCACTGGCCCGCCGTGGCCCTGCAATTCGAGCACGGCTTCGCCGGTGAAGGAATGCGGCGCGGCGAAAACCAGCGCGATCCCTTCGTCGATGGTTTCTCCTGCGGCATCAAGAAAACGGGTAAAGGTCGCGCGGCGCGGCGCGGGCAGGCGTCCGAGGATTGCCGTCGCGAG
>JBGSZD010000205.1:0-12355 GCA_041750575.1 Thiobacillus sp.
CAGCCCCCAGGAAGCCTGGTCGGGGGACCGCGACTCGGGCTTCTATGCCGATCTCGATCTCAACCTGACCGTTACCGATCAAAGCCGGGACATCCTGACCCTTGAGCGGCAGGGGTTCGGCCTCAACAATCACCGGGGCAAAGCGCGGGTGAACACGGATAGCCTCGGCTTTACCGGCTACTATTCCCATTTCCGCTCGGCCTTCGGTGGCATCGACTACCTCTACAGTCCGAACATGGTGCCGGGCGGCACCGACTGTACGTATTACCGGTCTGATTGTGACTTAGCAGCAGCAGGAAACACACAAACGGGCTACGCGGCCCAGTTCAACGACGACAGTGGCGGCCAGACCCTCTACAAGGTCGATCGCACCACCTATGGTGTTGGCATGAAGTTCAAGCCAGGGATCCTGGGCAAGGGGACGTCGCTGTCCGTCAATTACGACGGCTACAAGCGCGATGGCAACCGGTTCTCCACCTACGTGGCCGGCGGCAGTGACGTGATAGGTACGGCTGCGCGGGTTTTGCAACGCTGGCGCGGGTTCGATCAGGCCATCGATGAGAACATGAACAAGCTGTCGGTCAATCTGACCGCATCCCCCGGCGGCCTGTTCCAGTTGTCCTATGACGGCAGCTACGAGACCTTCGACAATCATGCACGGGATTACCTGATGGGCGACTTTGCCGCCAATTTCGGCGGTTTCTTCAACCCGGCCTCCGCCGACAAGGATCTGCATTTCGTGCCCGACAGCACCCTGATGACGCATGCCATCCGCCTGTCCAAGGCTTACGGCGCCACCACGGTGGCAGCGGGCTATGGCATGTCGAGGCTGGAGCAGGATTCGTTCACGCTCGTGCAGATCGCTAGCGGCTACACCACCGGCAAGATCAGCACCGACAACGCCTTCCTCAACGTGAACCACCGGATTTCGTCGGCGCTGGGCGTGGAGGGCTACATCAAGTACGCCAACCGGGACAACGATTCCACCTTCCCGGCGCCGGGCCTGATTTCTGCAACGGAGGACCAGACCCTGGGCGTCCGTATCAACAGCGTCGAGTCCTTTAGTTACGGGCTGTCCGCCACCATGCGCGCGCTGCCCCTCAAGTCCAGCCTGACTGGCGGCTGGAAGCGGGAGGACATCGACCGCGATCTCACCTGGACCGATACGAGCTTGGAGTCCGGTATCGCGCCGCAGCGGTCGCTCTACCGCGAAGAGACCGTTTCGGACGAGGTCTACCTGAAATGGATCGCCCGGCCGATGCCCGGCGTAACCCTGCGCATCACGCCGTCCTATCTGTGGGCTGACAAGACCGGCCTGGTGACCGAGCCGGAGGAATCCCTCAACCTGAAAGCGGCGGTGAGTTACGCGGCAGCCGACGGCATGCAGGTCAACGGCTATTACAACTACAAGCACCGGCAGAACGGCAACAATACTTTCACCAACGCCTTGGCCAATGACGGTCTGGGGACTGCGCAAGCCCAGGAGATGGACAATACCTTTCATTCGGCGGGCGCCTCCCTCAACCTGACGCCGGCGGAGCAGATCAGCGCCAGCGTCAGTCTTGACTGGACCCAGAACGACTTCGAGTCCTACTTCTTCTCAACCGCCCGTCGCCGCTATGAAATTGGCTCGTTGAATACCAACGTGCTGAATTTCCTGATTCGCGACACGTCGACCTACAAGGTGGATACCTGGTCGCTGTCGTTCAATGGCGACTGGCAGGCGAGCGACCGTCTCAAGCTGAATGCGGGTTACACCTACTCCATGTCGGAAGGCGATGTAGCCAGTGGTCTGATTGCAACGGAGCTGGCTGGCACCATCGATGGCCGTATCGACAACACCCTGCACAGTTTTATTCTGGGTGCGAATTACGGCCTGAAGAAAAACACCACGTTGCGCGCCGGCTACATGTATGACAACTACGACGACTCTGTTTACGACGCGCTCTCCGGCGGCGTGCACACACTGATGGCAGGCGTGTCCTTCGCGCTGTAACAACCGCTGCGCTCCCTTCTAGGGAGCGCAGGTGCGGATTGTGCAAGTGCGTTGGGAACGGGTATTCAATCTATGCAACGAGACAATAAAAGGGGAATGGCTATGCGCTACCGTATTTTATTTGGGATGATTCTGGCGGGCTTTCTTGGTGCGGCCCAGGCCGCGGACAAGATCGAGACTGTGGCCGAAACCTGCAACGGCTGCCACGGCGCCAATGGCGTCTCGGAGAACCCGTCTGTTCCCTCCATCGCAGGCCAGCATGAGTTCTACCTCAAGAAAACCTTGCTGGATTGGAAGCGGGGCGTACGCCATTCCGACACCATGGCAGACATGATCAAGGTTTATTCGGAAGCGCAGATCGCCGAACTGGCGGTGTTCTATGCCAACAAGCCCTGGACGCCCGTGGCGCAAAAAGTCGATCCCAAGCTGGTGGCGCTCGGCAGGGAAGCGTCCAGGCGCTGCGCCGGCTGCCATGGTGTAACCGGCGCCTCCCACGATGGCGAGACGCCGAAACTCAACGGCCAGTGGGCCGAATATGTGGAAATGAATGCCCTGAAGTTTCGCAAAGGAAACGTACCGGTGTCGGATCAGAGAATGATCAAGGCCGTCAAGAAGATGAGTGCCGAGGAACTCAAGGCCATCGCCGCGTATTACGCCAGCCAGGGAAACTAAAACGATCGGCATCGGCCATTTACCCGGTCTGGGTGTTCTTCGGACCATAGCTGTCGCCAAGGGATCTTGAGATGATGTCGCTGCCGAACGGTTAATCATGTCCTGCAGAATCCTCGGGGGAATCGGTGAAGGCCGCATTCCCCTTTTTTATGCGGTGGCAGTAGCGGTTTGGCCGTCCGCAGCAAGATTAACCCGCCGGGTTGCGTGGAAATGAATGTTAAATTCCGCAGTTTCAGCTAAGCTCTGCGCTGATATTTTATTTCACGATTGATGACGCCAAGTATGCTTTCTGTCCATGAGCTGGCCTGCGAACGCGGCGAGCGTCTGTTGTTCAAGAATCTGGGTTTCGAATTGGTGAATGGCGAGGCTTTGTTGGTGCGAGGCGGCAATGGTCGCGGCAAGACCAGCCTGTTGCGTATCCTCTGCGGCCTGACTGCGCCTGCCACCGGCGTTGTGCGCTGGCGTGGTCAACCCATCAACAAGTCACACGAACAATATGGCCGCGAGATGGCCTACATCGGCCACGCCAACGGCATCAAGGACGATCTCACGCCGATGGAGAACCTGCGCATCGCGGCGGCGCTGGACGGCCGCGTTCTGGATGACGCGACCGCCTTGGCCGCGTTGGAGCAGGTGGGCCTGTCGCGTTGCGTGGATTTGCCCGCCCGCGTGTTGTCCTTTGGCCAGCGCCGGCGCGTTGCCCTGGCCGGGCTGATGACAGCTGGCGCGCTGTTGTGGATTCTCGACGAACCCTTGACCGGGCTCGACGTTCACGGCGTCGTGATGGTGGAGCAGATGATCCGCGATCACGTCGTGGCGGGCGGAATGGCGATCATGACCACCCATCAGCCGCTGGCGCTCGATGGCCTGATTCCCAAAATCCTGTCAGTCGGCGAATGAGCGTGGTTCTTGACGCTTCAGCGGCTTTAGAACCACGGCCTACTCCTTGCGGGTGGAGCGTGGTTGCGCCTGGGTTCCGATGCTGAAATTCCTGTTTACCGTCATTCGCCGCGATGTGTTGCTGGCGGCGCGTCGCCGCGGCGACTGGCTGACCGCGCAATTCTTCTTTGTCATGGTGGTGAGCATGTTTCCGCTCGGCATCGGGCCGGAGCCGAGCATGCTGCGCACTGTCGGGCCGGGGGTGGTGTGGGTGGCGGCGCTGCTGGCCTCGCTGCTGTCGATGGAGCGGTTGTTCGCCGACGATTATCGTGACGGCACCCTGGAACAAATGCTGCTGTCGCCCTATCCAACAGCCTTACTGACCTTGGGCAAGGCGATCGCACACTGGATCATCAACGGGATTCCGCTGCTGATCATCGCGCCGGTGCTGGGGATCCAGTTCAATTTGCCGACCGAGGCGCTGTGGATACTGGTCTTCTCGCTGGCCATCGGCACACCCATCCTGTCCCTGCTGGGCAGCATCGGGGCTGCGCTGACGCTGGGCTTGCGCGGCGGGGGCGTGTTGATCACCCTGCTGATTCTGCCGCTTTATGTGCCAGCCCTGATCTTCGGCGCTGGCGCGGTGGAGGGGGTAATCTCCGGCACCGGTTCGGAAGCGCATCTCTCGCTGCTCGGGGCATTTCTGATGATGTCGCTGTTGCTGGCACCCTGGGTGAGCGCAATGGCTCTTAAAGTTTCTGTGGAGTAAGCATTTGAACTTGTACTACTACGCTTCACCGTCGACCTTTTACCCGCTGGCGGGCAAACTCATACCGTGGTTTGCAGCCTTGGCGCTGATTCTCGCCACGGTGGGTCTCTATATCAGCTTCTTCGTGGCGCCCACGGATTTTCAGCAGGGCGAGGGCTACCGCATCATCTTCATCCATGTCCCGGCGGCCTGGATGTCGATGTTCATCTACATCGTCATGGCCTTCTGGTCGGCCATCGGCCTGGCCTGGAATACGCGCCTGTCGTTCATCATGGCGCGGGCGCTGGCGCCGACCGGCGCCATGTTCACCTTTGTCGCGCTATGGACCGGCGCCTTCTGGGGCAAGCCGATGTGGGGCGCATGGTGGGTGTGGGATGCGCGGCTGACTTCGGAATTGATCCTGTTCTTCCTCTATGTCGGATACATGGCGCTGCAGGCCGCGATCGATGATCCCCGCCGCGCCGACCGTGCCGGCGCACTACTCAATCTGGTGGGTGTGATCAACGTGCCGATCATCTATTTTTCGGTGAAATGGTGGAACACCCTGCATCAGGGCTCCTCGGTGAGCCTTACCCGCGCGCCCTCCATGGCCCACATCATGCTGTGGGGCATGCTGATCATGGCGCTTGCTGCCTGGATGTATACCATCGCCGTTGCGCTCGTGCGCGCACGTTCACTGGTACTCGAACGTGAACGACAAACCGAATGGGCGCGTGCCCAACTGGAGGGACAACCATGATGTGGGAAAGCTGGGAAGCCTTCTGGGCCATGGGCGGCTATGGCCTCTATGTCTGGGGCTCGTTCGGCATGACGCTGCTGTGCGTCGTCGGCGAAGTCTGGCTGCTGCGCCGCCATCGCCTGCAGGTCTGGCAACGTCTCAAGCGCATGAAAGCCTGGGAACCGCAATAATCCGATATCTGGAAACAGCATGGCCATGAAATCACGTCACAGAAAACTCGCCCTGATCACCCTGGTCGTCGCAGCCCTCGGGATTGCGGTCGCGTTGGTGCTCAACGCATTCAACAGCAATCTGGTGTTCTTCTTCTCGCCTACCCAGATCGCCAATGGGGAGGCGCCGACCAGTCGCGCCTTCCGCATTGGCGGACTGGTCGAAGAGGGGAGTCTGAAGCGGCAGGCGGACGGTCTGACGGTATCCTTCGTGGTCACGGACACAGCCAAATCGATACCGGTGAACTACACGGGCATCCTGCCCGACCTGTTCAAGGAAGGCAAAGGCGTCGTGGCGGAAGGGAAGCTGGGCAGCGATGGCCTGTTCACCGCCACGCAGGTTCTGGCCAAGCACGACGAGAACTACATGCCACCGGAAGCCGCCAGTGCGCTGGAGCAGGCACAGAAGGCGCAAAAAACGCTGGTGAAGTAATTTTTGATATTCCAGGATGCCGAACCCTTCGGGCCGGCGTCTTTCCGCTGTAAGAAGGAGTAAAGCATGATCCCCGAACTCGGCCATTTCGCCCTCATTGTCGCTTTGCTGTTGGCGCTCACCCAGGCCATCTTGCCGCTCTACGGCGCGCAGCGCGGCAACCTCACGCTGATGGCGGTGGCACGGCCCGCCGCGCAGGGGCAGTTCGTGTTTGTTGCCCTCGCGTTTGGGTGCCTCGCCTATTCCTTCCTCACCAACGATTTCTCGGTGCTCAACGTGGCAAAGAACTCGTTCTCCCAGTTGCCCGAGGTCTATCGCCTTACCGCCACCTGGGGCTCGCATGAAGGTTCACTGCTGCTATGGGTGCTGATCCTCGCGTTCTGGAGCACCGCGGTGTCGGTATTCTCGCGCCACCTGCCGGAAGACATGGCGGCGCGCGTGATTGGCGTCATGGGGTTGATCTCGATCGGCTTTCTTGCCTTCCTGCTCACCACCTCCAATCCGTTTGAACGCCTGCTGCCGGCCGCCATGGACGGCAACGACATGAACCCGCTGCTGCAGGACTGGGGCATGATCATCCACCCGCCGATGCTGTACATGGGCTATGTCGGCTTCGCCGTCGCCTTCGCCTTTGCCATCGCCGCGCTGCTCTCCGGCAAGATGGACGTCGCCTGGGCGCGCTGGTCGCGGCCGTGGACGACAGTGGCTTGGGCTTTTCTCACTCTCGGCATCATGCTCGGCAGCTGGTGGGCCTATCGTGAACTGGGCTGGGGCGGCTGGTGGTTCTGGGATCCAACCGAGAACGCCTCGTTCATGCCCTGGCTCGCCGGTACTGCGCTGATCCATTCGCTTGCCGTCACCGAGAAGCGCGGTGCGTTCAAGGCCTGGACGGTTCTTCTGGCGTTGATTGCCTTCTCGCTGTCGTTGCTCGGCACCTTTCTGGTACGTTCCGGCGTGCTCTCTTCAGTGCACGCCTTTGCTACCGATCCGGCGCGCGGCGCGTTCATTCTCGGCTTTCTCGCCGTGGTGATCGGCGGCTCGCTGGTGCTCTACGCCTGGCGCGCGCCGAAGATGATCACCGGCAGCGGCTTCACCTGGTTCTCGCGCGAGTCGCTGCTGCTCGCCAACAACGTGATCCTGATCGCGGCCCTGGGCTCGGTGCTGCTCGGCACGCTGTATCCGCTGTTCATGGACGCCATGGGGCTGGGCAAGATTTCCGTCGGCCCGCCTTACTTCAACGCCGTGTTCGTGCCGCTGATGGCGCCGGCGCTGTTCCTGATGGGCGTCGGCCCGCTCGCGCGCTGGAAGGAAGCCAGCCTGCCGGACATGGTCACGCGCCTGAAGTGGGCGCTGGGTGTGGCACTCGCTACCGGCTTGCTGCTGCCGCTGCTGCTGGATGGCTTCAAGCCTTGGGCGAGTCTCGGGTTCTTCCTCGCGGCCTGGATCGCTCTGGCGGTGCTGGCCGCTTTCATGGACCGGATCAAGCACGGTCAAGGGGGCCTGCTGCACAAACTGGCTGGGCTGCCGCGCGGTTTCTGGGGGATGCAATTGGCGCACTTCGGCATGGCGGTCGGGGTTGCCGGTATCGCTGTGGTGGCGAATTACCAGACCGAACGCGACGTGCGCATGGACGTGAACAGCTATGCCGAACTCGCCGGTTATACCTTCACCTTCCGTGGTACCACCGAGCACGACGGCCCCAACTACCGCGCAGCACGGGGCACGCTGGAGGTCAGCCAGAACGGCAAGCCGGTGGCTACGCTGCATCCGGAAAAGCGTATTTACAACGCAGGTGGAATGGCCATGACCGAGGCTGACATCCATCCGAATATCTACCGCGATGTTTATGTAGCCATGGGCGAGCAGTTGGACGACCGCGGTGCCTGGACGGTGCGCCTGTTCTACAAGCCGTTCATCAACTGGCTCTGGTTCGGCGCTGTGTTCATGGTGATTGGCGGTTTTCTGGCAGCGTCGGACAAGCGGTACCGCATCGCGCTCAGGCACAGCGACGTGCCGAAGCATCTTGCCGCGCAGGGGGCCTGAAACATGAAACGCTGGCTTCCTCTCATCCTCTTCGTCGCCCTCGTCGGGTTCTTCGCCAAGGGCCTGTTTCTCAATCCGCGCGAGGTGCCGTCGCCTTTCATCGGCCGCCAGGCGCCGGCTTTTACCTTGCCGCTGGTGGGGAACGCAAACGCGAGTTTCAGTCCGGTCGAGATGAAGGGCAAGGTCTGGATGATGAATGTCTGGGCGCCCTGGTGCGTGTCGTGCCGCCAGGAACACGGCTTCCTGATGCAGCTGACGCAGGCCGGAGCCCTCCCCATCGTCGGCCTGAACTGGAAGGACAAGGATCGCGAAGCAGCGCAACTTCTGACGCAAACCGGCAATCCCTATGTGGCCGTGCCGGAGGACCTCGATGGTCGCGTTGGCATCGATTACGGCGTGACCGGCACCCCGGAAACCTACCTCATCGACCAGAAGGGCATCGTGCAACTCAAACACATCGGCCCCATCGATGCGGACGTGTGGAAGAACAAGTTCGAACCCAAACTGAAGGAGCTGGGCGCATGAAGCATTTTTTGACGGCCATGCTGCTGGCCTTCTCCCTGCCGGTGCTGGCCAATGCGCCGGCCGATGCGCCAAAAGAAGCGCTGCCCAACGCGGACGATCCAGTCATCGAGCAGCGTCTGGTCAACCTGGCGGAAGACCTGCGCTGCCTGGTCTGCCAGAACGAGTCGCTCGCTGGTTCGCATGCCGAACTGGCCGAAGACCTGCGCCGCGAAATCCGTGGCCAGATGAAGTCGGGCAAGAGCGACAAGGAAGTGATCGAGTACCTGACCACCCGCTATGGCGACTTCGTGTTGTATCGGCCGCCGTTCAAGCCGGTGACTTATCTGCTCTGGCTTGGCCCCGTGCTGTTTCTGGGCATCGGCGGGGGGGCCTGGGTCATGACCCTGCGGCGTCGCCGCGCAGCGCAGTCCATACCGGTAGACGAGAAAAAGCTCGCTGCCGCTGCTCAACTATTGGAAGAAAAATGAATCCGTTCTGGACCGTCACCTTGTTCTGGGTTGCCGCCGTGGTTTGCGTCGTCATTGCCCTGGTTTTTGTTTTGCCTGCGCTCATGCGCGCGCGCGCCGGGGCCGGTAAAGCTGCCCGGCGCGACGTCAACATCGCGGTCTATCGGGATCAGATGAAGGAAATGGAAACTGATCGCGCCAACGGTATGCTTTCCGAAGAGCAGTACCAAACGGCGAAGCTGGAACTCGAAGCGCGCCTGGCTGACGACGCCTTGTCGCTGGACGACGCGCCCGAGCCCGCCCGTCTCACCAATCGCAAGCTGGGTTACACCCTCGGCGCCGTGTTGCCCGCCGCCGCTTTCGGCCTTTACTTCTGGCTGGGCAATCCTGAATCCCTGATTGCCATTGCCGATGCCCGATCCGCTGCGGCGCATCCCGACACGGCGAGTGTCCAGGGTGAGCATGACTTCATGAAGATGATCCAGAAGGTTGAAGAAAAGACCCGGGTCAACCCTGAAGACGGCGAGGCGTGGGGCATGCTGGCCAAAACCTACGGGGCGATGGAGCGCTGGCCCGAAGCCATGCAGGCTTATGAAAAGGCGATCAAGTTGTTGCCGAAGGATGCCTCGGTGCTCTCCGGCTACGCCGAGGCCCTCGCCATTGCCAATAACCGTGTACTCACGGGGAAGCCCATGGAACTGGTCGAGAAGGCACTGGAGATCGATCCCGAAGACATGAAGGGCCTCGAACTGGCCGGCATCCAGGCTTTTCAGGAAAAAAACTTTGCCCAGGCCAGCTTCTATTTCAAGCGCCTGCACCCGCTGCTGCCGCCTGAATCGCCCTATGCCCAGGACATTCTGGCAGCGCAGAAAGAAGCAGAACGCCTGGCCCAAACCGGCATGACCGGCCTGGACAATCTGGCCAATCCGCCGCCTGCTGAAGACAAATCGGCGTCGGCCGCCCCGGGCGCCACCATCAAGGGCCGCATCGATATCGCCCCGGCGCTCAAATCCCGGCTTGCTGCTACGGACGTGCTTTTTCTGTTTGCGCGTCCGGGCCAGAGCGGCCCGCCCGTGGCGGCCATCCGTGCCAAAGCCAGCCAGCTTCCACTGGAATTCGAGCTGAACGACAGCATGGCGATGAACCCCGGCAATACGCTTTCGCAGCACAAGCAGGTGGTGCTGGTGGCCCGTGTGTCCAAATCAGGCAATCCGATGGCCCAGACCGGCGACTTCGAAGGCACGGTCTCGAACGTGCAGGTGGGCGCCACCGGGGTGAACATCCTGATTGATCAGTCTCGGCCCTGAGGGCGGACGCAGGTTCGCAAGCTGTAACGCGTTTGAGCAGCAAGGTGGGATAGAGTAGAATCCGTCATCACCCGCCCCCGCTCATAACATGACGAAGTATGTGTTTGTCACTGGTGGGGTGGTTTCTTCCCTCGGGAAAGGGATCGCCTCCGCTTCACTTGCTGCGCTGCTCGAATCGCGCGGCCTCCGCGTCACCCTCTTAAAGCTCGATCCGTACATCAACGTCGACCCCGGCACCATGAGTCCGTTTCAGCACGGCGAGGTGTTCGTGACGGACGACGGTGCGGAAACCGACCTCGATCTGGGCCATTACGAGCGCTTTTCCAGCGCGAAGATGGGCAAGCGCAACAACTTCACCACCGGGCAGATCTACAAGTCGGTGATCGACAAGGAGCGCCGCGGCGATTACCTCGGCGGCACGGTGCAGGTGATCCCGCACATCACCGACGAAATCAAGCTGTCGATTCGAGAAGGCGCCAAGGGCGCGGACGTGGCAATGGTGGAGATCGGCGGCACGGTAGGCGATATCGAGTCGCTGCCGTTTCTCGAAGCAATCCGCCAGATGGGCTTTGAAGACGGGCCAGAAAACACCTGCTTCATCCACCTGACGCTGCTGCCCTACATTCCCACTGCCGGCGAACTGAAAACCAAGCCGACGCAGCACTCGGTGAAGGAGCTGCGCGAGATCGGTATTCAGCCGGACATTCTGTTGTGCCGCGCCGACCGCGAGATCCCAGTCGACGAGCGCCGCAAGATTGCCCTGTTCACCAATGTGCGTCCCGAAGCGGTGATCCAGGTGCTGGATTCCGATTCGATCTACAAAATCCCGGCGATGCTACACGACCAGATGCTCGATGAGATCGTTTGCCACAAGCTGAAAATTCTGGCGCGTGCCGCTGATCTGACCGTGTGGAAAAATCTGGTTTATGCGCTGGAGCACCCAGAGCACACCGTGAACATCGCCTTCGTCGGCAAGTATGTCGATCTCACCGAGTCTTACAAATCCTTGTCGGAATCGATGATCCATGCCGGGATTCACACCCGGAGCAAGGTAAAAATCCACTACATCGACTCCGAGCAGATCGAGAAATCCGGCGTCGAGAGTTTGAAGAACATGGACGCGATTCTGGTGCCCGGCGGTTTCGGCAAACGCGGGGTCGAGGGCAAGATCGCCGCCATCCGCTATGCGCGCGAAAACAAGGTGCCGTATCTGGGTATCTGTCTGGGCATGCAGCTCGCGGTGGTCGAATTCGCGCGCGATGTCGCAGGCATGGCGGACGCGCATTCCACCGAGTTCGAACCTGCCACCACGCATCCGGTGATCGGCCTCATCACCGAATGGCTGGATCGCACCGGCCAGATCGAAAAACGCAGTGAGCAGTCCGATCTGGGTGGCACCATGCGTCTCGGCGGCCAGCCTTGCAACCTGAAAGCCGGTAGCCTGGCACGCGAGGTATATGGCGCGGACAGCATCACCGAGCGCCACCGCCATCGTTACGAAGTGAACAATACCCTGCTGGCTGAACTCGAAGCCAAAGGCTTGGTGGTGGCCGGGCGCGCGCCGGGCACCGATCTGTGCGAGATGGTCGAGTTGTCGACTGCCGTGCATCCCTGGTTCGTCGGCTGCCAGTTCCATCCCGAATTCACCAGCAATCCGCGCAACGGCCACCCGCTGTTCATTGCCTTTGTGAACGCGGCGCTGGCTAATCGCAAGGAGCACGCAAAATGAAACTGTGTCACTTTGAAGCGGGTCTCGATCAGCCACTGTTCCTGATTTCCGGCCCCTGTGTGATCGAATCCGAACAACTGGCGATGGACACCGCCGGCCAGCTGAAGGAAATGTGCGCGGCACTCGGTGTGCCCTTCATCTACAAATCCTCGTTCGACAAGGCCAACCGTTCATCGACCAAGTCCTTCCGCGGACTGGGTCTGGAAGAGGGTTTGCGCATCCTGTCCGAAGTGAAGGCCAAGATCGGCGTGCCGGTGCTGACTGATGTGCATGAAGACACGCCGCTGAATGAAGTCGCGGCGGTGGTCGACGTGCTGCAGACGCCGGCCTTCCTGTGTCGCCAGACCAACTTCATCCAGAACGTCGCGCGCACCGGTCGGCCGGTGAATATCAAGAAAGGCCAGTTCCTCGCACCGTGGGACATGCAGAACGTCGTCGACAAGGCGCGCGAGGTTGGCAACGACCAGATCATGGTGTGCGAGCGCGGCGTGAGCTTCGGCTACAACACGCTGGTGTCCGACATGCGCGGGCTGGCAATCATGCGCGCGACACAGTGCCCGGTGGTATTCGACGCTACCCACTCGGTGCAGCAGCCGGGCGGGCAGGGC
>JBGSZD010000206.1:0-25242 GCA_041750575.1 Thiobacillus sp.
CGGCACGGGCAAGACCGTGAACCTGTGCCGCCGCGTGAACACCTCGGGCACCCAGGCTTCGTCCAATGCCTTCTTCCTGGCCAACCCCTGCGCGACTGGCGCAGTGGGCGGTCAGCTGGCTCCGGCCACCACGGCCGATTCCGATGCGGTGTACCGCGTCAAGGAAAACTCGGGCACGGGCGACGTGAAAACCTGTCTGACCAACGTCAACAGCCTGAAAGATCCCATCACCCTCGCAGCTGACGCCAATGGCGGCTTCGGTGTCGGCGTGGTGTCCGCTGAGAACGTGCCGGGCGCGTCCGACAAGTGGAAGCTGGTCAAGCTCGACGGCGTTTCCCCCAACGCCGACGCCAAGCAGCGCGCTGCCGGCGCGCAGGGCAAGTACGGCTTCGTGATGGAAACCGTGTACGTGGTGCACAACCCCACGTATCAAGGTTTCTTTGAAGAGCTGGCCGCCGACATGGGCGACCCCGCCGGCACCGACCTGAAAGGCATCTTCGTGCTGCCGACCACCGGCGCCACCTACGACGGCGACAAAGTCGGCCGCGGCACCAAGTTCGGCAACAACTGCCAGCCGCAACAGCTGTTCTTCTGATCGGGCTGGATGTGAGCCTTGTCAGGCGCAGTGCAATGCTGCGCAGGTAAGACCAACCACCCCCGGGCAACCGGGGGTGGTTTTTTGCTGTCAGGTATCAGCTTGTGCGCCTGCCCACGCGGGCGCACAAGCGGGTGACTTGGGTGGGTTATACGGTTTTGCAGGGTGGATTGGCGAAGCGTAATCCGCCGCATGCGATGGGTACATGCGGCGCAATGCCCTTACGGTTGTTGCGCCGGATGTAAGCAACCGTTCGGCGCAATACGGCTATCGCCTATTGCGCCCTACGAGGCGTTTGTTGGAAATCAATGGAAAAGAACAGAAGCATGAAAAAAACAACACGGATGGTTTTGCGATTGGGTATGGCGCTGGTGCTGGCAACAGCGTTACCCGCTCACGCCGCCGACGGCGCGCAGTTCGACATATACGAATACGAGGTGCGCGGCAATTCGGTGCTGCCTGCGATCAATATCGAGTCGGCGGTGTATCCGCATCTGGGCGAGGCAAAAACCATTGCCGATGTGGAATCCGCACGCACGGCGCTGGAAAAAGCGTATCACGATGCTGGCTACTTGACGGTGCTGGTGGATATCCCGGAACAGAAAGTCAACAGCGGTGTGGTGACGCTGCGTGTCACCGAAGGCAGCGTGGAGCGCTTGAGAGTGACCGGGTCGCGCTATTTCAGTCTGGGCGAAATCCGGGTAACGGCGCCGGAATTGGCCGAAGGTTCGGTGCCGCATTTCCCGACCATGCAGAAAGAGCTGGTGGCGCTGAACACGAGCGAGGATCGTCGGGTGACGCCGGTGCTTCGCCCGGCCAGGACGCCGGGCCAGGTGGAAGTGGATCTGAAAGTGGAAGACCAGTTTCCGCTCCACGGCGAGCTGTCGCTGGACAACCGCGCCAGCGCCAATACCACCGAGACGCGGCTGTCGGGCAGCCTGCGCTACAGCAACCTGTGGCAGAAGCAGCATAGCCTTGGCATCGGCTTCCAGGTGGCGCCCGAGCAACCCGACGAGGCGCGCGTGCTGTCGTTGACTTATCTGCAGCCCGCCTTGGGCGGCATGCTGGCGTTGTACGGGATCGTTTCTCGATCGGACGTGGGCGTGGCAGGCGATACGCGCGTGCTGGGCAACGCCAATATCGCCGGGGCGCGCTGGATCAAGCCGCTACGCGCCTGGAATGGGGCGAACCAGATGTTTTCGCTGGGAGTGGATTACAAGGACTTCAACGACGACCTGCTGTTCGGCGCAGACCGCTACAGCACGCCGATCAGTTATATGCCGTTTAGCGCGGAATATCGCGGCAGCATCAACGGCGAACGCACCAAAACGCAGTGGAATCTGGGGTTCACGTTTTCGCTGCGCGGTCTGGCCGATGAAACCATTGAGTGCGTGCCGGGATTTTTCACCAACGAATTCGATTGCAAACGCTTCGCGGCCAAGCCGGATTTTGCCTATCTTCGCGGCGGCCTGCGTCACGAGCGCGCACTGGGCAAGGACTTTTCAGTGGCGGCGCGCATGGAGTTCCAGCTCAGCAACCAGCCGCTGATCTCCAACGAGCAATTTTCCGCGGGTGGTGCGCAAAGCGTACGCGGTTATACGGAATCAACGGCGCTCGGCGACCGCGGACTGATCGTGGGCCTGGAAGCGGTAGGGCCGCAGTGGGGCGATGCGGCGCGTTATAGCCTGCGCCCGCTGGCCTTCGCCGAAGGCGCCACGCTGAAGGTAATCGAGGCAACCACGTTGCAAAAAAGCGAATTCAATCTTGCCGGAGTAGGGCTGGGGCTGCGTTTGTCCAGCCGGTTCGGCTTGAGCAGCGATTTCGATGCGGCGTGGCCGCTGAAAACCCAGGGCGAGTCGGAAAAAGGCGAGCTGCGCCTGCACTGGCGGCTGGGTTACAAATGGTGAACTGAAGCGAAATACGCCCATGAGCCATTCGGCTCTGATCCGGCGCAACAGAAAAGACTTGTTTGGAAATTAATGTAATTGAACAAGACAACAGGCGGCGACACCTTTAAGTTTCGCTCTCTGTTGTCTGTGGAGAACACCATGAATCGCAACTGCTATCGGCTGGTTTTCAATACGACCTTGGGCATGCTGACGCCTGTAGCCGAAACGGCGCGCCGCTCTGGCAAATCGAGCCAGGGCAAGGCCGCGAGCGGGGCGGTGCTGGTCTGGTCCGGAGTTGCGCTGGCCGGTGTGGTGCTGGCCGGAACGGCGTACGCCGCGCCTTTGCCGGCCGTGGCGGCGAATGCCTTGCCGGATCATCTCAATGCGGTGGTAACGAATGGAACGGTGGGGTTTTCCACTGGCAGCAGCCAGCTGAACGGCATCGATTACAACCGTCTCAACATCAACGTCGTTACCGACAAGGCGATCATCCAGTACAACAACGGTTTCAATATCGGCAGTCAGGCGTGGGTGGATGTGAACCACGCAACCGGCGCTACCGGACGGACATTGCATCGGGTGATGGGTGCCGATCCGAGCCAGATTTATGGGCGCTTCACTTCGAATGGCCAAGAGACGCTGATCAACCAGAACGGGATCCTGTTTGGCAACGGTGCACAGATCGATGTGAATACGCTGACGGCGTCGAGTCTGAATATTCAGGACACGCTTTTTCTTGACGGCCTGCTGTCACAGACGGGGGTACCGAAGCCAGTCTTCGAGGGAAACAGCGGTTACGTCAAGGTGATGGACGGCGCGCGTATCGCTGCTGCCAAGGGCGGGCGCGTGATGTTGCTGGGTCCGACCGTTTCGAATGCAGGCAGCATTGCTGCGCCAGAGGGGCAGGTCGTTCTGGCAGCGGGCAACAAGGTTTATCTGATCAACAGCGACGACGCCAATCTGCGAGGACTGGTGGTCGAGGTCAACAACAATGATGTACCCGATACCCGGCAGCCCAACACCGGCGTGCATGATGAAATCGCCGATCCGCACACGGACAATCTGGGCACAGCGACCAACACGGGCACGGGATATTTCTATGAGCTGCGCCAGGGGATGGGTGATTACCGGCGCGACGAACAGGGAAATTACGTACGAACCGAGTCCGGCAAGGGCGACTACGTGCGGGTGGATCGCGGCCTCCTGAGCGAGCGCGGCAACATCAGCATGGTGGGATTGGCGGTCAATCAGAGCGGGCTGGCACGCGCTACCACATCGGTGCAGCTTAATGGTTCGATTTATCTCAAGGCGCAGGATACGGTGACGGGCGGCAGCCTGGGGGGCGGCAGTGCACCAAGACTGGATGTCGGCCGAGCCGGTGAACTGGTTCTGTCATCCGGCAGCCGCACCGAAATATTGCCGGACGATAGCTCAACCCAGACCATAACGGACAGCCAGACCTTCAATCGCTCACAGGTTCGTATGACGGGCAAAACCATCCGGATGGAGTCGGACGCCGGAATCGTCGCGCCCGGCGGCAATGTCGTTTTCTCAGCACTGGCCAATCCCGCCAGCCCCAATCATGAGTCGTCTGCGGCTGCACCCGTAGAGGGCGTACGGGTGGATTTTCAGTCCGGCAGTTTTGTCGACGTCTCGGGGACATCTGTTCAGGTGGCGGCATCGCGCAATGTGGTGCAGGCCGAATTGCGCGGGGACGAACTCAAGGATTCGCCACTGCAACGCGACGGCTTTCTGAAAGGGAAAAAAGTCTGGGTCGATGTGGTCAAGGGGACGCCGCTGGCCGATGTGTCGGGCTATACATCCGCGCTCGGGCGCACTGTCGGCGAAAAAAGCGCAACTGGTGGGGATATCCTGGTGCAATCGGAAGGCGATATTGTGATGCGCACTGGCGTCACATTTGATATTTCCGGCGGCCAGGTGGATTACACGGCCGGACTGATACCTACCACTCGTCTGATATCGAACGGGGAATCGTTCGATATCAGCGAAGCATCGCCTGACAGGGTTTACAGCGCCATCTCCGGCCAATATACGATTTCCAATCCCAAGTTTGGCGTGGAAAAAACCGTCGTGGTGCAGCAGGCTTACCGCTACGAATCCGGTTATGTGGAAGGCAAGGACGCGGGCAAGGCAACTTTCGTTTCGCCCTGGTTGGTCAAGAATGGCTCGATCCTCGCTCATACCGTGGCTGGCCCCTACCAGCGCGACCCGGCCAATCGCCCCAATCCGGGGGAAATCCTGATTGGCAGTGTAAACGGCACGGCGCAGAACAGTCGCCTGCTTTCCACCGCGTTGTTCGGTACGCCTCTGGCGGACCCGGGGATCGGGTTGGACACTCCCTTGCCCGAGGCTTACAAGACGCAACTGGTGTTGTCGCCGGATTTCGCACGCGACGGGGTGGGCAAGCTGAGGATATTCAGCAACGGCGAAATCATCGTTCCCGAAGGCCAGGCGCTCGTGCTCGCCGACTCGGGACAGCGCAAGGATGCCAGCGGCAATACCGTCTACTTGGGCGGCGTTACCCTGTCGGGCGCACGCGTCACTGTGGCGGACGACATTCGCGCACCCAGTGGCGAAATCGTTCTTCAGGCCCGCGAAGTCGGTGGTAGCGGCACGTTGTCGGCAGTGACGGTTGCGGATGGGGTTCGACTGGACGCAAGCGGGGTATGGACCAACGACAGCCTTGTGGGCGCTGCCGCCGACAACAAGTCGGGGCTGGCTTACCAGGGAGGGCGCGTGTCCATCGAAGCGGCACGCGATGTGCTGCTCGGCGAGGATTCCCTGATTGACGTGTCTGGCGGGGGGTGGCTCCAGGCAAACGGCAAGCTCAAGGGGGGTGATGCCGGACGCATCGAGCTGAGCAGCGACATCAACGGCGACGCGGCTGTTGTGCAGCGGAGCAGCAGCATGATTCTGGGAGGGACCCTGCGCGGCGAAGCGCTGGGCAAGGGGGGGACACTCAAGATCAAGACCGCCAGCGTGGAAGTGCGCGACACGCCACGCGACGGGGCCGACCCGGAAGAGCGTCTGGTGCTGTCGCCCGAATTCTTTGGCCAGGGCGGATTCGCGGAATACGATGTGGAAGGCGTCGATGGATTGAAAGTGGCTGATGGCGTGACGGTCGCGCCCGTGGTCGGGTCGCTGGAATTGCGTGACAGCGAACTGGTGGGCGACCGGCTGAGGCTCGGCGGAACACTGCTGCCGAGCGGCACGGATATGCGCGAAGTAACCCGGCAGACGGTTCTGCCCGCGCATGTGCGTCAGGCAGCCAAGCTGAGCTTCAAGTCAGGTTCGCAGTATTACGGTGGCGTCGAAATCGGCACGGGTGCGAGCGTACGTACCGAGCCAGGTGGGTCGGTCAATCTGAGTTCCGGTCGCCAGGTGACGGTGCGCGGCGAGTTGCAGGCGCAGGGCGGCAAGATTGCGTTGGCGCTCGATGGTCGTCCATCCGATGCATCTGACCCGGGCTTCCGTCCGGAACAGACGATATGGTTGGCCGATACCAGCCGGCTCGACGCATCGGGCGCCGCGAAAACCTACGTTGACGGCAAAGGCCTGATCCAGGGCGAGGTTCTGAATGGCGGGCAAGTTTCCCTGACCGCGAAAAAAGGTTACGTCATCCAGGAAAGCGGCTCGGAGATCGATGTGTCGGGTGCGTCCCCTGTTCTGCTGGGTACACGAAATGTCGACGGCGGGATAGGCCAAGCAGTTGCTAGCGATGCGGGTAGCGTAACGATATCCGCACGCGAAGGCGTCCTGATGGATGGCGCTGTTGTGGGACGGGCAGGCTCTATGGTTTCGCGCGGGGGCGAATACAGTGTCGCGGTCGACCGTACCGATGGAAACAGCATCGTGCGAACGGGTAGCAATGCCGCGCCTGAAACGACCCTTGGATTTTCCCTTTATCCGACGGCAGATCGGGAAATGGTGGTACGTGATTCCGGCACCTCGGTTCCGGCAGGATTACAGGCGGGCGATGCAGTACCGTTGTCTGAAAACGGCAAGGCCTATGTCAATCTGGGTGATCTGGAGCGCCAGGGGTTCGAGCGTTTTTCATTGAAGAGTGACAGCCGACTGGTATTCAAGGGGCCGATCAATGTGGGGCAGGATCGCGATCTCAGGTCGCTGTCGCTAAGCGCACAGACCATCGCGTCCCTCGATGGCAACCCGGTCAATCTGAAAGCGCGTTATGTCAGTCTGGGCAACACGACGGTGGAGCAAAACCAGCTGGCCGCAACAGGAGCCGCCGCGCAGCTCAATGTCCAGGCAGATCTGATCGATTTCATCGGACGGCTTGCACTCGACAACTTCGATGGTCGATTCAGCAGCGAAGGCGATATTCGATTCCGTGGGTACAACTCGCCGAGCACATTGGGTGAAACTGCTTTCATTGGTGGATTGACGGCGATAGGCAAACTGGATTTCGAGGCGGCGCAGTTGTATCCAACCACGCTGTCCCGATTCGAGGTGAAGACAGATCCCGCCACCCAAACCATCACGATCAGTCGTAATGACAATGCCACGCCCGCACCTCTTTCCGCGGCAGGTTCGCTGAGCTTCGAGGCTTACGACATTACCCAGGACGGCACGGTCCATGCGCCGTTTGGCGCATTGAGCTTCAAGGCGGCGAACACGCTTGATCTCAAGCCCGGCAGCGTGACCTCGGTTGCCGGACGCGATGCCAACGGCAACGAATTGCTGGTGCCGTTTGGCTCAACATTGAACGAGCGCGAATGGGTTTACTACGATGCGCCGCTGACAAGCTTTGTCGACGACGCCCAGATTCCGCGACTGACCGGATTGTCCGCCAAGCGCATCGATCTGAATGGAAAAACCGTGAGCGTTGCCGCGGCAACGAGTGGCAAGGCTGCTGCCAAAGTGGATGTGTCGGGTGGCGGCGATTTGCTGGGCTATGAATTTTTCGTTGGCCCGGGCGGCTCGCGCGACATACTCGCCGATCGGGGTGTATACGCGATTTTGCCTGCCTATCAGGGGAGCTATGCGCCGACCGATGTGCAAAACGATCTGAATTTCGATCGCTTGCCGGGCGAACAGGTGTATCTGTCGGGCGGCAACGGTCTTGTGGCGGGCGTGTACACACTGCTGCCTGCGCACTATGCCCTCCTTCCAGGGGCAATGCTGGTACGCCCGGTTGCGGGATCGAAAGATTTCTTCCCCGGGCTGGGTTATCTCAAACAGGATGGCATTCAAGTCATACCGGGCTTCGTGACCGACAACCGCTATGACTCAAGCACGGGAACGGGGCCGCGCGATGCACGCTGGTCTGCGTTCGAGGTATTGACGCAAGCTCAGGTGCGTGAGCGTTCCGAATTCGGCCTGAATTCGGCCAGCCAGTTCTTCCCCGCCATCGGGTCGGGCCGCGATCTGCCACAGGATGCGGGGTCGCTGGCTTTCAATCTCACGGGTAACAGCCTCACGCTGGCGGGCCAGTTCGATTTGACGGCGAACGGTCGCGGCGCGGCGGTCGATATTGCTGCGCCCAAACTGGCGGTGGCCCCCGCAGGCACGACAGGGCTGGACGCCGATGCGTTGCAGCTCGACCCCACCGTGTTGAGCCAACTGGGTGCGGAAAGCTTGCTGCTGGGTGGAATACGTTCAGCCAGCAACGGCGATCTGATCGAGGTGAAAGCCAGCCAAGTGGTGCTGGCCAACGACGCAGCGTCCGCGCTGACCGCACCCGAAGTGTTGCTTTCCGCAACCACCCGGCTTGAGGTGCGAGACGACGCAGTGGTTGCGGGCGTAGGCGGCAAGCCGGGCGCAGGGCGCGATTACAGCGCTTCAGGCGAAGGCGCGATGCTGCTGGCAAGCAGCCAGGATGCGAGTTTTTCTCGTACCGGCAATCCAGGCACCGACAGTGGCGAACTCGTCATCGGCAACAAGGCAACGGTAACCGCAAATCGTAGCCTGGTACTCGATGCTACCCAGAACACAATCAACCAGGGCAAGTTGGTTTTCGCGGACAAGGCGGGTAACAGCGCGATCGGCGGCAGGCTTACGCTGGGCGCGTCGCGCATCAGCATGGGCAAGGATGCCGATGATGTATCGGGCGTCACGGGCTTGAAATTCGTCCAGGCCGATCTCGATGGCTTCAACAAGCTGGATAGCCTGACATTCAATTCTTACAGCGGCTTCGATTTGTATGGCGAGCCATTGGTGGGCGGCGCCGGACTCAAGGCGCTGAACCTGAACGGTGGCGGCGTGCGCGGTTTCGGCAGCGCGAGCCAAATGGCAGCACTGCAAGCCGACACTGTGCGACTGAGCAACACCGCAGGGGTGAACGCAGGCGCTGACGGCAGCGGTAGCGGCACGCTGGAAGTGAATGCGCGTGCACTGGTGCTGGCCGAGGGCGACAAAAATCTCAGCGGATTCAGTGCGTTCAAGGTCAACGCGACCGAGATCATCGGCGAAAGCAGCGGCAAGCTCGACGCGGGCGCCGCCAACGTGACGCTGACGACCGCACGCATCACCGGACAGTCCGGCGCAACCCAGATGCTGACCAGTACAGGAACACTGGCCACAGTGAAACAGGCGCTCAGCCAGGTGCTGGCGGACGCGACTGGACTGGGTGCGCAGTGGTCGTTCGAGGCGAAAGACATTACCCACGGTGCAAGCATCGAGCTGCCTGCGGGCAATGTCTTCATGACCGCGACCAATGGCGATCTGCTGATCGCGCCGCAAGGGCGCATTCTGGCAAAGGGAGTCTCAGTACCGTTTGCCGATACCTCGGTTGCCGCGCCAGGCGGCAAGGTTGTGCTGGTTTCCAAAACCGGAAACATCGAAATTCAATCTAATGATGCGGATACCGCTTTGGTGGATGTTTCCGCTGTCGCTGGCGGCGAGGCGGGCCACCTGGGCGTTTCGGCGGCCAAGGGAACAGCAAAAATTGCCGAGAACAGCATCCAGGGCTCGGCTGATCATTCGGCGCAATCCGCCAGCTTCGCACTGGACGTCAGCAAACTGGATGCTGACCAGATGGCCTTCTCCACCTTGAACGCGCACCTGAATGCGGGTGGCTTCAAGCGCGCGCAGGACCTGCGCGTGCGCACCGGCAATGTCAGTATCGTGGCAGGTGAAACGGTGACGGCGCATGACTACACGCTGGCAGCCGATGGTGGGGCGATCACGGTCGAAGGCACGGTCGATGCCAGCGGCAGCGAGGGAGGCAAGATCAACCTCTATGCCGGCAACGGTTTGAACCTGAAAGCAGGCAGCAAGCTGGACGCCCACGCCAGCGGCACGGGTGAACGCGGCGGCAAGGTCGAATTGGCGGCCGGTGCAGGGGCGCTTACTCTGCAAGGCGGTGAGATCGACGTGAGCCCGGGTACCAGTGGCGAGCAAGGAGAAGTGCTGTTGCGCGCAAGCCGGCGAGACAATAACCCGGATGTCGACGGCGATGACGAAGTGAACGTTACCTCTCTCGCCACCACGATCAATGGCGCGGGCAGCGTAGTACTGGAAGCGGTGAAGATCTATGACGGCGTTGCGACGCTCGCTGCCAGCGGCTCAGGTGCAACGCTGGGTTATAGCACCATCAATGCTGATAACAGCAATTTCATGACTGGCGACGGCGATAACGACACGATCGACAACGCCACCGACATCAAAACGCGGCTAGGCAAGGCAGGCGATGCGACATTCCATTTGCGCCTAGGGGTTGAAGTGCAATCCAGCGGCGACCTTACAGTGTCGGCAGACTGGAATCTCTATTCCGCCAGCCGCCCCAGCGACGAACCCGGCGTGTTGACGCTGCGCGCGAGAAACAATTTGCTCGTCAACGGTAGCATCAGCGACGGCTTCAGCACGGCAGCGACGACAGGCACGCTGCAGGCGGGGGAATCCTGGTTGTATCGCCTGGTGGCGGGTGCCGATCTTGCAGCGGCCAACCCCTTGGCAACGCAGATGGGCGCAGGCAATTTCGAGTTGAAAGCGGGTAAGCTGATCCGCACCGGCACAGGCGACATTCGCATCGCGGCGGGCGGCGACTTCGACCTGGGCAAGGGCGCAGCCGATGCCGCCAACAGCCAGGATTCCGTCATCTATACGGCCGGTACGCTGGCCCCGGCGTTGGACGATTTTACCAATCCGACTGGGGTGGCGTTCAGTCAAGGCGGTGGCGATATCGATATCCGCGTACAGGGCAATATTCGCGGCGCGGAATCCAATCAGCTGTACTCCAGCTGGCTCTATCGTCAGGGCAAGACCAATCTGAGCGGCGTGTTCAATTCGAGCAATCCGAAAACAGCCTGGTGGGTGAAGTTCAGCGATTTCAAGCAGGGCGTTGCTGCCCTCGGGGGGGGCGATGTTGATGTGTATGCCGGCAAGTCGATCGAGGATCTATCGGTGTCGTCCGTGACGCAGGGCCGGCTCGCGGTGGTGGATGCGACCGACAATCGTTCGCTTCAGGTGCTGGGTGGCGGCGATGTGCACGTGGAAGCTGAAGGGGACATTTCGGGTGGCAAGTTCTATGTCGCTCAAGGTGAAGGCGAAATCCTGGCGGGCAATTCTCTGGCGAAGGGCCAGGAGATTGTGGTGTCAGGTGTGACGTATCCCGTTTATCCGGTGCTGGCGCTGGGCGACGGAGAATGGAAAGTTCGTGCGCGTGGTGACGGCGGCGTAGCAACCGTGCTGAATCCCTTCGTGCTCAAGCAGGCCAGTGGAAACGCCGCCAGCAGCAGCGCGGCGCAAGCCTCAGTGTTCTTGACATATGGGGCTGGCTCCGGAATTGACCTGATCAGTCTGGGTGGCGACGTGACACTCGCCAACCAGACGCGCTCGCTGGTGAATACGTCCAAGGGCAGCTTTACGGTGACCGAAGCAAGTGCCGAGGCCGACGCGATGACAATCTATCCCGGCCGCGTCAGTGTGGCTGCTTTGCGAGGCGATGTGGTGGTGGAAAGTTCGCAGGGCATGGCGCTGTTCCCGTCGGAACAGGGACAGCTCGAATTGCTGGCTGATGGCAGCGTTACGATGGGCCTGATCCATATGTCCGACATGCCGGTGGAACTGGTGCCGGACCCGATTGCGCCCCAGCGGGTTGTGTCTGCTATTGGCAACGTTGCCAATACGATCGGCACGACCATGGTATCGCCGCAATATGTCGGCAAAACCTACCATGCCGCCAACCCCTACCATGTCCTCGATAACCAGCCAGTACGCATTGTGGCGAAGCACGGCAATATTTCAGGCGTGCAATCGAACAAGGGGCGCGGACTGTTGTTGCCTAAACCGGCCATCGTCGAAGCAGCGGGGGATATTCGCAACCTGACGCTGATCACCCAGCATTATTCTGCCAATGACGTGACGAGGATCAAGGCAGGCGGCGATATTACTTATCCCAATGCTGACGACAAGCAGTTCGTTCAGGTCTGGGGGCCGGGCACCCTGCATGTCGACGCGGGCGGTGATCTGGATTTGGGGGCGAGCCTCGGTATCGTGACGCGCGGCAATCTGGATAACCAGGCACTTCTCGAGCAGGGTGCCAGCGTTCAGGTGCTCACGGGCTCGGCGCTTTACTTCGAACGCGTGGCCGAGGTCATCGCAGAAATTCACAGCTTGCCAGTGGGCTCGGAGATGCCCGCGGAATTGCTGGACGAGGCCAGGATGCTGAGCGGTAATCCCGAACTCGCGCCCGCTTTCGCCCTGGAGGCCTTGCAGCAGACTTCCCTGTTGGCGGGCTCGGCTGCACGTTTGCATAGCCGGATCGAGCAGACACTTGCGAGCGACAATCCGGACGAGGTGTTGTTGCGCCAGGCGCAAATCATGACAGGCAATGACAGTCTCGCCTGGACCGAGGCGCCAGCAGCCCTGTCGGCTCTGGCCGCGAAGCCCGAACTGGAACGCGAGGCGCTGGGGCGCGCTTTTCTGGTGAATGCGCTGACCGCATTCGGCGCAGAGGCGGTCGATCCTGGGAGCGAGCGTTTCAAGGATTACGATGCGGCCTACCGTAGCCTCGATCTGGTATTCCCGGGATCGAATTGCGCTGGGGAACGGTGCAATACCGCCAACTACCTGGGCGATGTCAATCTGTTCTTCAGCCAGATCAAGACCGAGCGTGGTGGCTCGATCGAAGTGCTGACGCCGGGTGGCCGCTTACTGGCGGGTCTTGCAAGCACGCCCCAGAATCTGCTTGACCGAAAGGACGGTGCGCAGAATGGTATGGTCGATTTCAACGAAGCAGCGGCCAAACTGGGCATCATGACCCTGGGTGGAGGCGATATCCGCCTGGTGGCGGCCGACGATGTACTGGTCAACCAATCGCGCGTTTTAACGGTGGCGGGGGGCGATATTCTGGTCTGGTCCAGTTTCGAGGATATCGACGCCGGCAAGGGCAAGAAAACTGCCACATCCGCTCCACCTCCCCGGACCCGGACTGATAGCGCGGGCAACACCATAACCGAAATTCAAGGGATCGCCTCGGGCAGCGGCATAGGCACGCTGATCACCAAACCGGATCAACCAGTCAGCAATATCGGGTTGTACGCACCCAAGGGTTCGATCAATGCCGGCGATGCAGGTATTCGTTCCGCGGGCAACCTCACGCTGGGCGCGCAGCAGGTGATCGGTGCCGACAACATCCAGACAGGCGGTTTGGCGGTAGGCGTGCCTGCGGCAGACGCAGGCGCGATCAGCGCTGCGACCGGCGCTGCCGCGGGCGGAGGCGAGGATGTTGCCAAAACCACGGCTGCGCTATCAGAAAATCTGGCCGAGGCTGCGCGGGTGGAAGAAGAGTTGAAGAAGGCATTCAAGCCGACCTTCATCTCGGCGGAAGTGATAGGGCACGGGGAGTGAGAATTGATCTGACCGAATGGTTTGCCAGATCAATCCGACATAAATCGGGGGAGGCGCAGACTAGGGGATGCGTGACAGCAGTTTCTCGATTTCCGCAACGGGAATCGCGCCTTCCACGCGTTTGCCGTCGCTGAATACCAGTGCAGGTGTGCCCTGCATGCCAAGAGTGGCGCCCAGCCTGACGATGTCTTGAATGGGCGCTATGCATGGCTCGGTTTTACTGTCGAGCTTGCTGTGCAGCATGTAGTCTGACCAGGCTGCGGCGCGATCTTTGGCACACCAGATGGTTTCAGCCTTGGCCGTGGCGCCAGGGTGGATGTCTTCCAGGGGATAGAGGAAGGTATAGATCAAAACGTTGTCCAGTAGCCCGAGTTCCTTTTCCAGTGCCTTGCAGTAGGGGCAGTCCGGATCGGAAAATACGGCGATCCGGCGTTCGCCGTTTCCACGCTTCACGAGTATGGCTTTGTCCAAAGGCAGGGTGGAAAAATTGATCATTTGCAAGGCTTCCAGGCGCTGCTGTGTCAGGTTGGTCTTGTTCCGGGTTTCCTTCATGGGGCCTGCCAGCATGTAATCGCCTTGTTTGTCCGTGTAGACGATCTGGCCGTTTGCATAAACTTCGAACAGGCCCGGGATAGGGGTCGGGGAAACAGATTGAATGGATATTCGCGGATAACGCTCGTCGAGCGTTTTCCTGATGGTTTCTTCGTCAGCAAAAGCCGAATGGGCAATGAGGATACCGATCAGCATGGCTGGCTTCATTTTCATGGTACGGGTTTAAAGCCTGAAAGTTTTGTGGGCAACCAATTTAGTTCTGCGATGTAACAACTTGATGAAGTCCTGAATTTTCTTTAACTGTAGAAATCAACTTCCCATGAGCCGAATGGCTCATATCCGGCGTATCGGATGAAGCATTTATTTCAATGTTGGGCCGCTAGGCTTATGAGTGGTTTCGCGTTCGTCGCGAACGGATCGTTCATTCATATCTAATCAGCGGAGACATCATGCGCATCAAACCCATTCCCGCCCTGCTGCTCGGTTTGGCGTTTTCCGGCACGGCACAAGCCTCTGCAGCCTTGCCAACGGCATCGCTCACGTTCAACAAGCTGTGGACGGCCGAAAGCGCTACCACCGACTTCCTGTCCGAGATTCCCGCCTTCGACGCCTCGACCAATACGGTGTGGGTCGCCGGCGTCAAGGGCGTGGACGTGCTGAACGCCGTTACCGGCAGCCTGGTGCAGCATATCGACACCACGGCTTTTGGTTCGATCAACAGCGTGGCGATTCATGGCGGCATAGCTGCATTCGCCATCGAATCGACCGTGCGCACCGATCCGGGTGTGGTCAAGTTTTACGACACGACGACGCGTTCTCTGACTTCCGGCATCAACAGCATCACCGTTGGCGCGCTGCCCGACATGCTGACCTTCTCGGCCGACGGCAGCAAACTGCTGGTGGCGAATGAAGCGTCGCCCACGGTTTATGGTACGTTGGCTTCCACTTCGCCCAATGGCACGCGCACCTACAACCCGGCCGTGAACGATCCGGTAGGCAGTGTCAGCATCATCGACATGGGCTCGCGCTCGGTCGTGGCCACGCCGACGTTCTCGGGCGTGATGCAGACCGGCAGCAACCTGCGTCTGAATACCGGCATGGATTTCGAACCCGAGTACATCGCGGTCAGTGCAGACGGCAGCCGTGCTTTCGTCTCGTTGCAGGAAGCCAACGGCATGGCGGTACTGAACCTGACGACCAACACGTTCGAGAAAGTGGTGGGATTGGGTGCGAAGGACTTCAGCCTGCCGGGCAATCAGATCGACCCGCTGAACAACGGCACGGTTTCCTTCATCTCGCCCAATGTCAAAGGTCTTTACATGCCAGACAGCATGGCTGCATTCGACAAGGACGGCGTGACCTATGTGGTGATGGCGAACGAGGGCGACTTCCGCGAGGACGACGGCGACCGCTCGGCGGCAGGCAACAGCACTTACGGCGCCACCTCTCCTCTCAACAATCTGCGCATATCAAACACGGACTCTTCGAACTTGCCGGGCGAGCTCTACGCGGCCGGCGCACGTTCGTTCAGCATTCGCGATGCGGACGGCAACCTGGTGTTCGACAGCGGCGATACGCTGGACAAGGAAGCCTTCGCACGCGGCATCTACGACGACGGCCGCAGCCGCGATAAAGGCGTGGAGCCGGAAGGTGTCGAACTATTCGAGCTGGGCGGCGAGCTCTACGCGGCCATCGGCCTGGAGCGTACCACCAAGGCGGCGGTGGCGATCTACAAGATCACCGACCCGGCCAATGCCAGCTTCGTCGACATGATCGTGACCGACGGCGATGTGGCGCCCGAAGGCATGAAAGCGTTCAGCATCGGCGGCAACAGCTATCTGGCGATTGCGAATGAAGTGTCCAACACCACCACGGTGTATCAGCTGGCTGCGGTGCCGGAACCCGAAACCTACGCCATGCTGCTGGCCGGGCTCGGCCTGGTCGGCTTCGTGGCGCGCCGCAAGGCGCAGCGCGCGTAAGCTGCACTTCACCCGCTTGAAAACCCGCCGCAAGGCGGGTTTCTTCATGCCTGCCGAACCGCGGCATGGCCCGTTCGGATCATGCCGCCTTCGACGCGCTGTCATCGCCGCTGCGGATAATCCGCGGCTTGATTCAGCCCGGTTGAACTCCCATGCGTTTCCTCGTTGTCGCGTTTGCCCTGTTGATGTCCCTGTTCTCCGCCACCAGCCACGCCTGGTGGAACGAAGACTGGAGCGCGCGCAAGAAAATCACGCTGACGAATGCAGCCGGCGAAGTGACCGATGCGCCCGTGCTGATCCGCCTGCACACCGGCAATTTCGATTTCCTCTCGGCCAACGAAAACGGCAGCGACCTGCGCGTGGTGGCCGGCGACGATCAGACCGAACTCAAGTTCCATATCGAGAAATGGGACGGCATCAATCAACTGGCGCTGGTGTGGGTGAAGCTGCCCAAGCTGGCCGCCAGTACCGAGGCCTGGCTCTACTTCGGCAACGCCGAGGCAACGCCGGCGTCCGACGCCAAGGGCACTTACGATGCGGCTAGCGCGGTTTATCACTTTGCCGAGGCGAGTGGCAACCCGGCTGACAGCGGACCGAACGCACTCGCTGCGACGGCATTCACCGGCGAACGCGTGGCCGCGTCCTTCGCCAACGGTGGCACCAAATTCAACGGCACACAAAGTCTGGCGCTGCCGGCGATCAATGCCACCGGCGGGATGAGTGTCGGGATGTGGCTGAAACCATCCGCACTTGATGGCGTGCTGGTTCAGGCGGGCGGGCTCAACATCGCGCTGGCGGGCGGCACGGTAAACGTGCAGGCGGGCAGCGCCAGCGTCGCGGCCACGGCGTTGCTGACGACAGGCAAATGGCATCACTTGGCCATTACCTTGGCCGACACGCTCAAGGTCTATGTCGACGGCAAGCTTGCCGGCGAGGCCCCGGGGGCGGTGCTGCCGTCGGGGACCCTGACAGTAGGTGCGGGCTACAACGGCGAACTCGATGAAATGCAGTTGAGCGGCAGCGTGCGTGACGCCGCCTGGTGGGCGGTGCAATTCGCGCAGGGCCCGGACGGCACGCTGGTGGCCCTGGGTGAGGATGAGGCCGGCGAAGGCGGAGGCGAGGCTTCCTACTTCGGCGTGATTCTCCAGAGCGTGACGCTGGACGGCTGGGTGGTGATCGTCATCCTGATGGTGATGCTGGGCATCAGCATGATGGTGATGGCGACCAAGGCCATGGTCGTGGGCAAGACCGACAAGGCCAACAAGCAGTTCATGGATTCTTTCCGCGGCCTCAAGAGCAAGGACACCGCGGCACTGGACGTCGACGACAATCCCGAGGATGCCGACCTGAAGGATGCAGGGCTGGCCTCGATCATGTTCGGCCACCACGACCATTTCCAGAACGCCAGTCTCTACCGCATCTACCATGCCGGCATCCAGGAAGTGAAGAAACGGATCGGCGAGCGCACCGATGCGGAACTGTCGCCACAGGCGCTCAATGCCATCCGCGCCACGCTCGATGGCACCTTGGTGCGCGAGAACCAGAAGCTCAACAGCCTGATGGTGCTGCTCACCATCGCGATTTCCGGTGGACCCTTCCTGGGGCTGCTCGGCACCGTGGTGGGGGTGATGATCACCTTCGCCGCGATTGCCGCTACCGGTGATGTGAACGTGGCCGCCATCGCTCCGGGCATTGCCGCTGCATTGGTTGCCACCGTGGCGGGTCTTGCCGTCGCCATCCCCGCTCTGTTCGGCTACAACTATCTGGGCTCGCGCATCAAGTCCATCGGCGCCGACATGCATGTGTTCGTCGACGAATACATCGCCAAGATTGCCGAAACCTACAGTCGCTAAGGGGCGGACATGGCCGAGCTGCGCGAAGACAACGAACCGTATGACGACATCAACATCACGCCCATGCTGGATCTGGCGTATGTGCTGCTGGTGATCTTCATCATCATGACCACGGCCACCGTGCAGGGGATCGAGGTCAACCTGCCCAAGGCCAGCGCGGCCCCCAGTCTGGGCAAGCCGAAGACCAAGGCAGTCACCATCGACGCCAATGGCCAGATATATCTGGATACCTATCCAGTCAGCATGAGCGAACTGGAAACCCGTCTGCGTGGTTTCAAGGCGATTACGCCAGACCTTCCGGTGGTGATCAAGGGTGACTCCAAAATTCAATATGAGAAGGTGATTGAGGTGATGGATCTGTGTGGCCGGCTGGACATCACTCAGCTGGGCCTGGTCACGCAAAAGCTGGTCAAGTAGACATGTCCGGCAAGAAGAGAACCCTGCGCAGCCGCTTGCCCGCTATTACCGGTCTGCTGTTCATGGCGCTGTTTACCGCAGGGGTGATCTGGCTGGTGAAGGGTTTCATTGACAACGCCGAGCCGCCGGAAAAGACCCGGGTGCAAAAAATATCCCTGGTCAAACCGCCCCCACCGAAGCCGGAGGAAAAACTGCCGGAGCCGGAAAAGATGGAGCAGGAGCAGCCCAGACAGGACGAGGTCCAACTGGATGCGCCGCCTACGCCGGATCAGCCGCAGGATGAAGGGCCGCCGCCCGGAGAACAGCTGGGACTGGATGCGGATGGCAGCGGCAGCGGTGATGGCTTCGGTCTTGCGGCACGCAAGGGTGGCCGCGACATCACCACCCTGGGCAGTGGGCCGAAGCTGAATCAGGGCAATCCATGGGGCTGGTACGACGCACTATTGAATGATGGGGTGAATTCCGCTTTCCAGAAAGCGCTGGCGCGTGAAGAAGCGTTGAAGGGCAAGAGCTACAAGGTAATCGTGAAAGTGTGGATCGACGGCGGCGGCAACGTGACACGCGCCGCGCTAGTGGACAGCACGGGCGATGCCCGCGCCGACGAAGTGTTGAAAGACGCGCTGCGCGACATGGGCGCGTTGCGCGAAGGGCCGCCGGCCGACATGCCGCAGCCTGTGAAAATCCGCGTGACCTCACGCGCTTGAGAGTGAACGAAATGACGATACGCAAAAAAATGCTGGTTCTTGCCGTGACGGCTGCCTGCTCTGGTTCGGTCCTGGCCGACGACGAACGTGCCCGGGTCGAGATGCTGCACGAAACAACGCTCAACCTGATCCAGTTGCTGGTGGACCAGGGCGTGCTGAAGCAGGAAGCCGCCGATGCGATGCTGAAGAAAGCCCAACAGCAGGCCGCCGAAAAAACCGCCCAGGCACAAGCCGCCGAAACGGAAGCCGGCAAGGGCGTGGTGCGCGTGACCTACGTGCCGGAAACCGTCAAGCGCGAGATCCGCGAACAGGTGCGGCAGGAAGTCGTGGCGCAGGCCAAGCTCGAACGTTGGGGCGACGTGAATGCTGTACCGGAGTGGCTGGATCGGCTGAAGTGGGATGGCGATATTCGTCTGCGCTACCAGGGCGATCTGTTCGCCGATGGCAATGACCCCGAGGCCAACTTCCGAGACATTGGTCAGAACATTAGCAACACGCTGGAAGATCGCCAACGCGAGCGTGTGCGCCTGCGCCTGGGACTGAATGCCAACGTCACAGGCGGCGTCGATGCCGGCATCCGCATCACGACCGGCAACACATCCGACCCGGTCTCGACCAACCAGACGCTTGGCAACACGGGCAACAAATACAGTCTGGTGCTCGACCGAGCCTTCCTCAAGTTGCGTCCGATCGACGATCTGACGCTGTGGGGCGGCCGCATCCCCAACCCTTTCTTCTCGACCGATCTGGTATGGGACGACGACCTCAACTTCGAAGGCGCGGCCGTCAGTTACGCACCGGGGGCGCAGGAACCGCAGCGTGTGTTCAAGCCTTTCGTTACGGCGGGTGTTTTCCCCTTGCAGGAAATCGAGGAAAACGCGAATTCGCGGGTCGAGGACAAGTGGCTATACGCCGCCCAGGCAGGCCTGGAATGGACGCCCAGCACGCGTGCGCAGTTCAAGCTGGGCGGCGGTTATTACCACTACCGCAACGTGGCGGGTATCCGCAATCCGTTGCTGAACGATACGTTCAATAACGCCAGCGCGCCGCAGTTCCGGCAAAAAGGCAACAGCGTTTTCAATATCGACAACGACGGCAACAATACGACCAACCTGTGGGCGTTGGCGTCGGACTACCGCATCGGCAACCTTACCCTGGCCGCCGACTTCGCCGATTTCTATCCGATCCATGTCATCGGCAGCTTCGACTGGGCGCACAACTTCGGCTTCGACCAAGAAGAAATCTTGGCGCGCACCGGCCAGAATCTGGACGAAGAGGTGGATGGCTATCAGGTGAAGCTCACCGTTGGCCATCCCAAATTTACCTATCAGGAAGATCACGAATGGCAGGCTTTCGTTGGCTACCGTTATCTGGAGCGCGACGCAGTACTGGATGCTTTCACCGATTCGGATTTCCATCTGGGCGGCACCAATGCCAAGGGCTTCATGATCGGGGGTTCGTACGCGCTCTACAAGAACACCTGGCTGTCGGCGCGCTGGATGTCGTCCGACGAAATCAGCGGTCTGCCGTTGTCCATCGACGTATTCCAGCTTGATCTCAATGCCAAATTCTAAAACCATCCTGCTGTGGCTTGCACTGGCGCCATCGGTTTGCATCGGCCAGCCGTTAGGCGACAGCGAACTGGGTTGGCTGGCGCAGGAATCCGACGAACGCCCGCCGCGCGAAGCACGCCTGCGGTTGCCACCCGAACGTTTCGCTGCAATCTCGGCGGACGGGAATTTCGCTCAGCCTCGTGAACAATTTGGCGACGAAGCGAAGTTGATGGAAGCGGCAAAGCGCAAGGATATCGACGCAGTCAAACGCCTGCTGAAAGCGGGTGCCAATCCCAACATTGGCGATTACTGGCGCGATGCGCCGCTGATCGAGGCGGCGCGGCAGGACAATCTGGAACTTGCACAAGTCCTGCTCGACGCAGGTGCTGTCGCCAATATCAAGGGACGCGGCTATACGCCGCTGGGAATCGCGGCCAAAAACGGCAACGTGCGTCTGGTCGAGATGCTGCTGCGCGCGGGTGCCAGCCCAGACCGCAAGAGCGATGACGGCGACACGCCCATGCATGCTGCAGCTTTGATGGGGCATCCGAAGGTCATCGACGTGCTGGCGCATGCCCATCCCGATCTGCGTTTGTTCAACCGAGAAGGCCTGTCGCCGCTGGGGGTGGCCGCCGCCAGCGGCCAGTATGACGCAGCGCGGGCGCTTGTTCGGGCGGGGGCGCCTCTCGACTGGGGCGACAAGAAATTCCACCCGCCTTTGTGGTGGGCGTTCTCGATAGGCGATCTGGAGATGGCTCGCCTGCTGCTCAAACTGGGTGCGGCGCCTGGCCAGTTGCCTGTGGGGACCTTGCAATGAAACGATATCTTCTCATCGGCCTGATCACGGCGACAGTAGCCACGTCCGCATGGGCCGCGAACGACAGTCGCGAAAAACAGATGCTGCGCCGTATGCAACAGCAGGTGCAGCAAACCGAGCAGGCGCGCGCGCTGGCCGAGCAGGAAAAGGCTACGGTGCTGGCCGACAAGGAAAATCTCGAGCGCGAACTCGACAAGGCGAAGTCGGCCGGGCGAAAGCTTTCGGGCGAGCGCGCCGCCCGTAACCGCGCAGAACACGACCTGAAGGCGGCGCAGGCTGAAATCGAGGTGCTCAAGGGCAAACTGGCCGAAACCGAAACCCGGCTGGCCGAGGCGCAAACTCAGTTTCGCACCACTACGGAAACGCTGGTACAGACCGAATCCGTGAAAAAACAAACCGAGTCGCAGCTTGCCGACACCCGCCAAAATTTGCAGCAGTGCCGTACGCACAATGGCCGGCTCTACAGCCTGAGCCGCGAGATGATGGCGAAATATCGCGACAAATCCTGTCAGGATGCGCTTGCGCGGGCTGAACCCTTTACGGGGCTCAAGAAGGTCGAAATGGAAAATCTTATGGAAACGTGGCGGGATCAAGCCGACCGCGACCGATTGTCTGGGATGCTTGGCCGGTAGATTGAACGTCCAGGGTAACCGGTCATACATATTTCCAAGGTAGCGCGCCGATTGGATTAAGGCTTAGCATTGAGAACATTTACCCTGAACAATAAGGATGATTGCGATGAGTAGAACGCCCGGTGAGGAATATCTCGAAAAAGCCAAGCAACTGAGCAAGGAAGAAACCGAACGGCTGCTGTCGAGAGTGCGCAACAAACTGGTGCGCAGGCTGGAAGACAAGAAAATGACACCGCTGGAAGTCGCGGCGATTCAGCTTGAGATCGAGGACGACGATCTCAAGGTGTGGCGCGAGAAGTGGGCCGAGATCAAGAAAAAAACCAAAGCCAAATAGCGGGTCATTCGCGACCCTGTTCGGCTTCCGGCGTGCCGGTCAGTGGCTGGTGCCGGCCGACAGCCGGGTCTTGTTCCACACGTTGTACTTGCCCACCGGGCGCTTCATCGGCAGGCGCTTGATCTCCTTCAAGGTCTTGGCGTCGTACACGATCAGCGCGCCGTCCATCTCCCACAGCGACACCAGCGCGTACTTGCCGTAGCGGTCGAATTCCACGTGCGTGGCGGTCTTGCCCGGTTCGGGTTTGAGATCGGCCACGATTTCCAGTGTGCGCTTGTCGATCACGTGCATGACATCGCGGTTCTTGCCGAAGAACACGTCGGCCCAGGCGTAGGGCGTGGCCTCGTGGCTGCGCAGGAAGAAGCCCGGCCCCTGGGTGGGAATGACCTTGATCGTCTTCCACGTTTTCATGTCGATGACCGAAATCTTGCCGTCCTTCAGGTTGGGCGAAGCCATCACCGGATGAGTCACGCCATCCTTGTCGGTCCAGTCCCAGGTGATGCCGGAGCCGAGGTGCGGCATGCCTTCCAGGTCCAGGTCGGCGACCTTGCGCCCGGCGCCCAGGTGGATGACTTGTCCCTTCGGCTTGTCGCGCGAGGCGCCGAGGATATAGTCGTAATTCTGGTCGAAGAAGAAGTCGTCGAGGATGTCGTCGAGCACGATCTGGCGCACCGGCAGCGGGCCTTTTTCGGCGATGGCTTCCTTGTATTGGTAATCGTGTACGAGGCCTTTGTAGACCGGGCGGCCGTCGTAGGGAATTTCCCACACTTCCGGAATATCCTTCAGCGCGGCGATGAAGCTATTGCGCGGCCGGGCGTCATAGACGGCGGAGACGCGCGAGGATTTGCCGCTCCTGTCGACCACCGGGATCACCTTCACCAGCGACAAATCCTTGCCGGAGAGTGCCACCAGCGTATGCGGCAGGTAGTTGGCCACCATGACATATTGGCCGTCGCTGGACACGGCGACGTTGCGGGTATTGATGCCGGCGCGCACTTCCGCCACCACTTTCAGGTTCCACAGATCGTACTTGGTGATCCAGCCGTCGCGCGAGGCCCAGTAGATGAAACGGCCGTCCTGCGTGAACTTGGGGCCGCCGTGCAGGGCATAGCGCGTGGCGAAGCGATGGATGGGTTCCATCACGTCGCCGTCGAGTACGGTGATGTGATGGTCGCCGTGTTCCACCACTAGGGTGAGGTTCATGGGGTCGGCAGTAAAAACCGGCTTGGCGGGCAGGTCGATGTTTTCCGGATAGATAATCCGCGAGGCTTTGATGTCGGCGGCATCCCAGTTGGGCGGGATGCTGTTAGGGGTGTAAATCCAGTCGGTGAGTGCCTGGATTTCGTCAGGTTTAAGCGTGCCGCCAAAAGCGGGCATCTGCGTCGCGGGTGAGCCGTCAGTGATGATTTTAGTGGCGGCCGGTTTTTTCAGTCGTTCCAGCGACTCGGGCAGGAGCGTTGGGCCCATGCCGCCCAGCCGGTTGGGTGCGTGGCAGGAGAGGCAGTGGGTGGCGTAGAGTTTCTCCGCATCGGGGGCGGCGTGGGCGACGCCGGCCAAAGTCAGCAGGGCGCAGGCGAGCAGGCGGGCAGGATCGAGACGACGCGGCATCATGTTGTTTCCAGACAGGGGGTTTGGACGAGACCGATTTCTTCGTCGTCGAGATAGCAGCCGGGGTCTTCGGCCCAGAAGTCGCCGCTGGTCTGCCAGGCGCGCACCCGGGTGTTGCCGTTGCAGATAGCAAGATGGGCGCAGGCGGCGCAACGTCCGCCGACCGGCCGCGGCGATTGTTTCAGCCCGGCCATCAGGGGGTCGGACACGTCGGCCCAGATATCGCCGAAGGGCCGCTGGCGCACGTTGCCCAGCGGGTAATTCCACCACATGGTGTCGGGGTGGACATCGCCGAGGTTGTCGATATTGGCGATGTTCACGCCGGAGGCGTTGCCGCCCCATTGTTCGAGTTTGGCGCGAATGTGTTCGTAGCGATCGGGGAAACGCGCCGCCACCCAGTGCAGCAGGTACACGCCGTCGGCATCGTTGTTGCCGGTGACGAATTCCTTCGGCCGGCCGGCGCGGACGTGGCGCCAGCAGCGGTCGAACAACAAATCCATCGCGGTGCGCGTGGTGCGGAAGTGGGCATCGTCGATGTCGTCCTCCCCCCCGCTCACTGTCGTTCGCAGCCCCCCGAGGGGTTCGCCTGATTTGAGGCGGCTCTGCATCAGGCTCATGCGGTTTCGGTTGCCGCGCCCGGCGTAGTTCAGGTGGGACAGATAGAACTTGTCGATATGTTCTTCTTCCATCAGATCCAGCAGCGCCGGAAAGTCGTGGGCATTTTCCTGCGCCAGCGTGAAGCGTATGCCGACCTTGGCGCCGGCTGCCTTGCACAGGCGCACGCCGTTCAGCGCGGCGTCGAAGGAGCCGGCTTTGCGGCGGAAGCGGTCGTGCGTGTCGCGGATGCCGTCGAGGCTGATGCCGACGTAGTCGAAACCGGTGTCGGCGATGGCCTGCACGTTGGTCTCGTTCACCAGCGTGCCGTTGGAGGACAGCCCGATGTAAAAGCCCATCGCCTTGGCGCGTCGCGCAATGTCGAAAATGTCCGGTCGCAGCAGCGGCTCGCCGCCGGACAGGATCAGCACCGGCACGCGCGCGGCCTTGAGATCGTCCATCGTGTCGAACACGTCCTGCGTGGACAACTCGCCAGGAAAATCCTTGTCGGCGGAGATCGAGTAGCAGTGCTTGCAGGTGAGATTGCAGCGCCGTACCAGGTTCCAGATCACCACCGGGCCGGGCCCGCCTGGGTTATGCGCAGCGCGCCTGGGCCCGACGGGAGTGGGGGAGAGCAATTCCTGCATGAACTGGGTAACGCGAAACATGATCAACCTCCGATGCGCAAACCGGTTTTTTTCAGGATGCGGCTGCTGTACAGAATGTCATGGCTGCGGCTGGCCGCACCAAGCAGATGCGCGATGCGTGCGACGTAGCCGGCGACTTCGTCGCGGCCATGGCCATGCACCATGGCGAACAGGTTGTAGGGCCACAGCGTGCCGGCACGCGGGCGCCGGTAGCAGTGGCTGACGAAGGGCAACTGGC
>JBGSZD010000207.1:0-1901 GCA_041750575.1 Thiobacillus sp.
CGGTGACGATCACGCTGCGTGGCACCGAAGTGCCGCATAGCAGAAACGCGGTACTGCGCCGGCGTCTTGCCCGGACGATCGAGCCTGCTGCGCGGGTGTTCGCCGTGTCCGAGTCGTTGCGCCGGCTGGCGATCGAACTCGGCGCCGATGCGGCAAAGACCGAAGTGGTCGGCAACGGCGTCGATGTCACGCGCTTTTATCCGGTCGATCGGGGTGCGGCGCGCACGGCATTGGGGCTGCCGGTGGATGCGCGTGTGTTGATCTCGACCGGGGGCCTAGTCGAGCGCAAGGGCATGCATCGCGTCATCGATGTCATGCCCGCGCTGGTCGAACGTCATCCCGAACTGCACTACCTCATCGCCGGTAGCGGCGGGCCCGAAGGCGACATGCGCGCTGAGCTCGAAGCGCAGGTCGCCCGCCTCGGGCTCGGCGGGCGCGTGCATTTTCTCGGCGCGGTCCCGCCGGATGAACTGAAATCACCCTTGTCCGCCGCAGATGTATTCGTGCTCGCCACGCGCAACGAGGGCTGGGCCAATGTATTCCTCGAGGCGATGGCGTGCGGGCTGCCGGTCGTCACCACCGATGTCGGCGGCAACGCCGAAGTGGTGTGCCGCGCCGAGCTCGGCAGCATCGTGCCTTTTGGCGATAGCGACGCACTTGAACAGGCGTTAGGGGAGGCGCTTGGCAAGCCGTGGGACCATGCAGCGATCCTCGCCTATGCTGAGGCGAACCAGTGGGACAAACGGGTAACGCAGTTGCTTCACGCTTTCGATGGACTGATGCACTCTTCAGCGACCGAGCCGGAACTGGCGGTCAAATGAGCACTGTCCAACCGCATACCGGCCACGATGCACGCAGCTTGGCGGGCCGTATCCGCAATTCTCTGTGGCGCAGGGGCAAGGCGTTACGCCATCTTCTGCTCCCTCGCTTGCTCGCACAGCATGTGTTCGTCGCTGGCATGCAGCGTTCGGGTACGAACCTCCTCATGGACGTGCTGGACGCAAGCGTCGATACGCAGGTATTTCACGAGACCGATCCGCGCGCGTTCGAGCGCTATGAAATGCGCGACCTGGGCACGATTCAGCGCTTAGCGTCGGCGTGTCCCGCGCCGGTTTTCGTGATCAAAGCCTTGTGCGAACTCGACCGCATCCGCCTGCTGATGGATACGTTCGTCCCTGCCAAAACGCTATGGGTCGTGCGCGACTGGCGCGACAGCACGCATTCGGCTGTCAAGTCGTTCGGCAATTTCGTGCCGCAGTGGAAGCGCCTGTCGCAGTGCGACGCGAGCGACTGGCGCGGCCGAGGGATGTCGGATACCACGCGCGCTTTGCTCGCCAGGCTGTACCGCGACGATGCGAGTGAATCGGATGGCGCGGCGCTGATGTGGTACTACCGCAATACGTTGTTCTTCGAACAGCAGCTTGAGGCGGACCCGCGCGTCCGCTGCGTGTTTTACGAAGATCTGGTGCAACACCCGGATCGCCTGGTCGAGACCGTTTACGACTTCCTTGGCCTGCGTGGCTTCAGCGCGGCTGTGGCCGGACGCATTCATGCGCGTTCGGTCAGGCATCGCAGCCCACCAGACATTTCGCCGGAGGTGTCCAGATTGTGCGACGACTTGCTGACGCGCTTTCGCATGTTGGCCGGAAAACAGGCGCCATGAGCGTGCCCGCCTGGTTTGCCCGCACAGTCTTCCGCGCCCAGGAGGCGGCGATGCGCCGCCCCACGTTCGCGCTGCTGGCCGAACTGGATCGCACGCAATGGCTGTCTGCGGATGCGATGGCGGAGTATCAGATGCAGCGGCTCAACACCCTTTTGCAAACGGCGCTGGCCCACAGCCCCTGGCATGCCGACCGCATCCGCGAGGCAGGGCTGGAACACGCGGTCAAATCGGGCGACGC
>JBGSZD010000208.1:0-6133 GCA_041750575.1 Thiobacillus sp.
ATTCGAATACCGCCGCGGCTACAAGTTCTCGACCTACGCCACCTGGTGGATTCGCCAGGCGATCACGCGTTCGATCGCCGACCAGGCACGCACCATCCGCATCCCGGTGCACATGATCGAAACCATCAACAAGATGAACCGCATCAGCCGCCAGATCCTGCAGGAAACCGGCATCGAACCGGATCCGGCCACACTGGCGATCAAGATGGAAATGCCGGAAGACAAGATCCGCAAGATCATGAAAATCGCCAAGGAGCCAATCTCGATGGAAACGCCGATCGGCGACGACGAGGATTCGCACTTGGGCGATTTCATCGAGGATTCCAGCACGCTGTCGCCCGACGATTCCGCGATCTACGCCAACCTGCGCGACGCCACCCGCGAAGTGCTGGACAGCCTCACCTCACGCGAAGCCAAGGTACTGCGCATGCGTTTCGGCATCGAGATGAACACCGACCACACGCTGGAAGAAGTCGGCAAGCAGTTCGACGTCACCCGTGAGCGGATTCGCCAGATCGAAGCCAAGGCCCTGCGCAAGCTGCGCCACCCGACCCGCTCTGAGAAGCTGAAAAGCTTCACAGGCAGCGGCGAACTGTAAGCGTGCGGTCCCGCCAGCCGCGGGGCCTGACATCAGGTTTCGGGTCTGTAGCTCAGCTGGTTAGAGCAGGGGACTCATAATCCCTTGGTCCACGGTTCAAGTCCGTGCAGACCCACCAAATCAACGTCCAACAACATCCAACAACATCCTTAAGCCCGCGTTAAACCGGGCTTTTTATTTGCCTATCGTCCAGAGTCGTCTAAAATGATTCTAAGAAATGCCCCCACTTCCGGGGGCATTTCTGGGGGCATATCAGTTATCTGAAACCGCCATGCCCCCAAAACGGAGGAAAACCGCATGGCGCTTAGTGATTTGACAATCAGAACCGCGAAGCCGGGAGCAAAACCCTTACGCTTGTCTGACAGTGGCGGCCTGTATCTGGAAGTCGCACCCAGCGGCGGCAAGCTGTGGCGGCTGAAATACCGGTTCAACGGCAAGGAAAAGCGCCTGGCACTGGGCAAATACCCCGAAGTCGGGTTGAAGGACGCGAGAGAACGGCGCGACGAAGCCCGCAAACTGCTGGCAAATGAGATAGACCCCGGCGAGAACCGCAAGGCGCAGAAAGCGGCGAAAACCGAGCGGGCAGCCAACAGCTTTGAAGTGGTGGCGCGGGAATGGATAGCTAAATTCACGCCCACTTGGGCAGCATCGCACACCAGCAAAATCGTCCGGCGTCTGGAAATGTACGTTTTCCCCTGGCTGGGTGGCCGGCCGATTGCCGAGATTACCGCGCCTGAACTACTGGCGATGGCGCGGCGGATTGAGGGCAAGGGGGCGCTTGAGACCGCCCACAGGGCGATGCAAAACTGCGGGCAGGTGTTCCGCTACGCTGTCGCCACCGGACGCGCTGACCGTGACCCTACGGGCGACCTACGTGGGGCATTGCAGCCGGTAACGTCAAAGCACATGGCAGCGGTAACAGAACCGCGCAAGGTGGCGGAACTGTTACGAACACTCGACGGCTATCAAGGCACGTTGACCGTGCGCTGTGCCTTGCAGCTTGCACCGCTGGTATTCGTTCGGCCCGGCGAATTACGCGCCGCTGAGTGGGCGGATATTGACCTGGACGCTGCTGAGTGGCGCTACATCGCATCCAAAAAGGGCAACGCCCATATTGTCCCGCTGGCGACACAAGCAGTGGCGACTTTGCGGGAGCTTCACGCATTGACCGGGGACGGGCGCTACGTTTTCCCAAGCGCACGCACTGGTGAGCGCCCTATGAGCGATAACGCTGTGCTGGCTGCCTTACGCCGCCTGGGCATTGCCAAGGATGAGATGAGCGGCCACGGCTTCCGGGCGATGGCTCGCACAATCCTAGATGAGGTGCTGGGCTTCCGGCCTGACCTGATCGAGCATCAATTGGCCCATGCTGTCCGTGATCCCAACGGACGCGCCTACAACCGCACGGCGCACCTGCCAGAACGCGTCAAGATGATGCAGCAATGGGCGGACTACCTCGACAAGCTGAAGGCCGGGGCGGACGTAATACCGCTGCATGGCAAGACGGCCTCACGATAGGCACATTCCACCCGCCACCGCCCGACAGCAGCAATACCCCCGAGGCAAGCGAATAAGGCCGCCCCTTCAGAGATTTTTATAAAAATGGAGTTGCGCGCAAACAGTCGATCGCCCGAATTTCTGAAGCGACCATTCGCACACGGACATTGTGTGCTTCATACTCGCTCCTGTTGGTGTGCGTTCAGTTATCCGTGTTTGACCACGTTCCCCCTCCCGAAGGATAAAGTCATGAAAAAAATTGCAATTATCATCGCTGCAACTATCTCGTTCTTTTCATTCAATGCCAGTGCTGAAGATTTTTCTGTCAAAGGGTATGTGCTTGGTCAGCAAATGTCAGCGTGCCCTGAAAATAGCGTCAGCAATCCAGGTAACGCGGTTCTTTTGTGCAACCTTGGTCCTACGACCTATGCAGGAGCTGATGCCGTAGACCACCTTGTCGGGATCTACAACAACGAGATCATATCTGTCATGGTTCAATTGAAGGCTCACGGCAGATACGCAAACTCCGGTGTGCTGGCGGCGATGAAAGAAAAATTCGGCGAACCAACTATTAGCAAAGCTCACCTCAATAATTACATATGGAAAAAAGGCCCATTGGCTCTTGCCTTTGATGGTTACGCAGGAACAATAGCTTTGGTTGACATTGAAAAGCACCGTGCAGCCAATAAAGTCCGAGCAAAAGCGAGCCAAGACGATCTTTAGTTTTCACAAGACAAACCACCACCACTGCACGACAGCATGCCGCGGCGGCAATTGCCCTTCCGCCGCCGACTGCGGCATCCCTCCCCGCCAGTTTTTACAAAAAGTCGAGTTGACAAAATTGCTAACGGGAGAGCCGCAGCCGACTGTGGGGGACTGCCTGCTTTTTAGGCAACTCGATGCGCAAAATGGTGCGTAGTGCAAGCACGTCCGAAAATAGTTGTTGACGCCCTGAAAAATCCAAAATAGCGTACGAGACATCGGAACCCCAGAAGGGATTTCGACGCAGTGCGGCACACTTCAGGAGAGGTTTGCCGAAATGTCCAGGAGGGCGGCTGCTTTTGAGTTCGTTTATCGAGCTTGGAGGCTGCCGCCGCACCCATAGCGTGTGCATTATGTGATGGCCTCCAAGCGTGAAATTTAACGCTTCAGGAGCACACAAAATGCGACTAATCCGCAAACCCGAAACACTCAAAAGAACCGGCCTACCGAATAGCGGCATGTATGCGCTGATCGCCGCCGACCAGTTCCCTAAACCCGTAAAACTCTCCGAAGGTGGCCGCGCGGTCGCATGGATTGAGTCTGAAATCGACGATTGGATCGCGAGCCGCGTCACCGCGAGCCGTGGCGGCAAAGGTGGTGTGCAATGACCGCCACCACACCACCGCCCCCGGACGGCGTGATTCAAAGCTTCGACGCACCAGTCGCGCCCGCCGATTACCTGCGTTACCAGCACATCGGCAATCACATACTCGACCGGATTTACAACGGCGGGTACAGGGGCAATGAATGGCAAGGCCACAGCACCCTTGAACTGTGGAATCAAACCATCGTGACTGCCCGCAGCATTGAAGCCGTGGTCGATTGCCTGGTGGCACACGCGCCGCCAGATGACTTTGACGACACCATCGCTCAGTGGCAAGGTATCGACCCGCTAGACTTGAACTTGGATTATGTGCAGGCTTGGGCAGCCGTTCACCGGCCTGGAGTCCTTATCACGCCGCTGGCACACGCTCTGGGACAGGACTGGTATGACGTGAACGGCGTCGGCCTGCATATCATTCCACCGCGCTACGTCTACCCAAACGCTGACGATTACGACGACAGCGAACTTATTACCAACTTAGCCAAGCGCCTGCGCGCCGTCCCGCCCTCACCGATGTTCGACTGGGGCGACCGGGTGCCGCGCAACGAAGTTACGCTCTTTGGCGCGCATGGCGGTATGGGTAAATCAACCCTGCAATTGATGCTGGCCGCGTGTGCGGCGGCTGGCCGCGCTTACTTTGGGTTGCCCACTCGGCACCAAGTCGTCGGGTTTTATTCCGCCGAGGATGGCGCCGACATCCAGCTTCACCGGCTCGGCAAAATCTGCCGCGCCCTGGACATTGACCCGGCTGAACTCGAAGGCCGGTTGCACATATTCGACGTGACTGGCGCTGACCCTGTTCTGTACAGACAAGGCCGCCCGACGCCCCGGCTGGAATGGCTGCGCGAACAGGTGCAAACGCTTGGCATCGGGCTGCTGGTTGTGGACGGTGCATCGGACGTTTACGACGACAGCGAAATCAGCCGCCCCCGAGTCCGGGAGTTCATGAGGCTGCTGCGCGGTCTTGGTTGCACTGTGATCTTGATCGCACATATCGACAAGGCCGCAGCCAAGGGCGATGGCTCCGGCCAGAATTATTCCGGCAGCACAGCCTGGAACAACTCGGCGCGCAGCCGCTTGGCCCTGCTGCCGAATAGCGACGGCACGATGGAGCTTGTTCACGAGAAGTCGAACCACGGCCCCAAACAACCGCCGATTCGGCTGACTTGGTGTGCCGGTCTCCCCGCGCTGGCATTCGATGGTGCGGCCACAGGGCAAGACCCGACCCGCGCACTGTTGGAACTTATCGCGGAATTCAACACGCGCGGCGAGTACATCAGCACCGGCAGCACCTCGACCTCGAACGCCTACCGGATGCTATCGAAGGAGCCGACTTTCCCGAAGGGCCTATCCCGTGCCGATGTTTCCTACAAGCTGCGCCAGGCCGAACGGGCCGGATACCTATCCAATTTTGAGTACAAAACTCAGGACAGAAAGACCCGAAAACGCTGGGAGTTGACTGAAACCGGGAAAGCCCTGATTGCGCCAACTGTTGCGCCAGCTTCACAGGGCTGAAACCCAGTGTTTACGCCACTTGCGCCAACTGTGCGCCAAGTCTTGCAGGGGTTATAGGGGAGAGAGCACGCGCACGGTTTGCGCAAACCCGGCGCACAAACCTAGTGACGGGAGCTTCATTTACCCTTGGCCTTTCGGCTGGCAATTTCGCAAAGCCCAGAGACGTGATTTACCGCCTGATCCGGGGTCAACCGCAGGACGTAAATGTCCTTAATGGCAGCATCGAGATACTTGTCCGCCCCCCCAACCAAGGACATCACGGTTTCGTAGGCTTGGCCTTGTGCTCGCAACTGGGCGGCTTGGAATGACAGTGTTGTGAGTTCTTTGCAAGTTAGTCCTGTGGCGTGAACCGTTGACGAAAAGAAAAGCGCCATAAAGAACGATAGAAGTAACGGCTTCATTTGTGATGTCCCTTCAAGGAGGTGAGAAGTAATGACATTAGAGCAGACAAATCAGGCACCGCGAGACGGCTGCTTGATTCCCCACGAATCCACCGCGCTTGCCCAAAGCGATCCGCGCGCGAGGGTTATGCTTCCAGTTGGTAAGCAGGCAGCTGCCGCGCTTGAGTCGGTCGGGCTATCTACGCTGTGCGAGTTGGTTGTACAAGGAATGACGCATCGAGAACTGTCCGCCGTAGTGGGCGTGAGCGCGTCGGCCGTGTCTTGCTGGTTTGCGAACTTACGGGGTGATGCTGCGGCCTTATATGCCGAGTCCTTGCGCCAGTCGGCCCATGCCCTCCTGGATGAAGCTGAGGCCGTGGTGCGCCAGTCTGGGCCAAGCTCGGCAGACGTGCAGCGAGCGCGCTGTGTGTCTGAAATCCTAATCAGAAAAGCCAGTTTGAGAAACCGTGCGTTCGACCTACGTCAGGCTTCGACGGTAACACTGGTGGACTCGGGAAGCGCTGGGCCTGCCCCAGTGCCGCGCTTTGTTCTAGTGGTGGCCCCGCAGCGCGAGGATTGTGGCCGCACTTTCGACCATGAGCAGCCCGACAGATGACCGCTAGAGTGTTAAAATTCCATCAGTAGTGTCCGGTTAAAAATCAAACAAAATCAGTTGGTTATCTGGTGGCAGCGGAATGCTTCTGGTGGTGTCTGGCTGCAGGGCGCATGAAATAAGGGTTTTCTCGAAAACCGAGACCGACAATATCTGTAACAAAG
>JBGSZD010000209.1:0-1895 GCA_041750575.1 Thiobacillus sp.
TGTTCATTTCGGTGATATTGCGCCTGGATGCGGGCGATCTGTTCGACTTCGCGCACCAGTTCGGCCAGCGGCGGAATGTTGAAGTCGCGTTCCAGCAGCGTGGGCGCGACGCCGTGGATGCGATAGGTTTCGTCGAGCAGCGTCCACACCGGGTCAATCACATCGGCGCCGTGAGTATCGACGATCAAATCCGCCGCCTCGTTGTAATGCCCGGCCATGTGCAGGTAGACGATGCGTTCGGTCGGCAGGGCGCGAATGAATGCGAGCGGGTCGTAGCGGTGATTCACGCTATTGACGTAGACGTTGTTGACGTCCAGATGCAGATTGCAGTCGGCCGCTTCCAGCACCGCGCGGATGAACGCGATCTCGTCCATCTCGGCGATCGGCGACGGCGTGTAGTACGACGCGTTTTCGATCGCGATGCGACGTTCGAGTATGTCCTGCGCGCGGCGGATGCGTGCGGCGACGTAGTTCACCGCCTCTTCCGTGAAAGGAATCGGCAGCAGGTCGTACAGGTGCCCGTCGTCCGAGCAGTACGACAGATGTTCGGTGTAGAGCTGCATGCCATGGGTATCCATGAATTGCCGGGTCTTGCGCAGCAGCATTTCGTCGAGCGGCGTTGGGCCGCCGATGGACAGGGACAGGCCGTGGCAGACAAAGGGATAGCGTTCGGTAAAGCCGCGCAAGTCGCGGCCATACGCACCGCCCATGTCGATCCAGTTTTCCGGAGCAAGCTCGAAAAAATCGATGGCGTCCGGGACCCGGGTTTTCAGCGCAGGGAGGAGTTCGCGCCGAAACCCGAGCCCCGCGCCGGAGGGGCGCAGGGAGGTCATGCGTCTACCGGCTTACTTCTTCATGCCGCCGCATTTGCCTTCGCCGCACTTGCCGTCCTTCATCTTGGCTTTGGCGCCGCCGCACATGCCTTCGCCCATCTTGCCCATTTCAGCCTTGTCGATGAAGCCATCCTTGTTGGTGTCCATGGTGCTGAACATGACCTCGCGGTGCTTGTCGCATTCTTCCTTGCTGATCTTGCCGTCCTTGTTGGCGTCGGCCATCGACATGCCGCATTTGCCTTCGCCGCACTTGCCTTCGCCAGCTTTCATGCCGCCGCATTTGCCCTCCTTGGACTTGGCGGTGCTATCCGCTACCTGGTAGCCGGAACTCAGGCCGGACAGGGCGAAGGGATTGTCGGCGGCCGACGCGATGGGAGCGGCCGACATCGAGGCAACGAACGCGGTGCCGACAGCGGCGCTGATCAGGGTTTTCTTGGACATGGTGCTCTCTCCTAAATGGTTGTTACAACGCTCAAAATTACCGGACGATCCGGCTTACTGCAAAAAGCTCAGCCATCGAGCTTTTTTTGCAATTCGGTTTCGATGCGCTGGCGGGCCGGGTCGGACAGGCCCGCGGCGTCATCGTCGTCACTTGTTTCCTCACGAAACAGGCGGCGCATTTCCTGCAACTGTCGGGTGAAGCGGGTGCAGTTTTCGCAGATGGCCAGATGCAACCGCATCGCCACCCGGTCGCCGAACGACAGGCGTTCGTCCATGGCGCGCGAAGCAAGTTTCGTCGTCTCCTTGCATGTCGTCATCCATTTCATGCCGCCCCCGCCCTCGAAAACCCGTTCAGCTCCAGGCATTGCCGCATGAACAGACGCGCCCGATGCAGCAGTACCCAGCAGTTGGTCGAGGTGATGCCCAGTTCCTTACAGATTTCTTCGGTTTCCATGCCGGCTACTTCGCGCAGGCTGAATACCTGGGCCATCACCGGTTTCAAGCGGTCGGCGCACTCGTCCAGCACACGCCGCAACTGGCTCAGCTCCGCCTCGGCCTGCGGATTGCCCCAGGGGCGAACCGGCTCGGCCCAGTGGCCGTCCTGCTTGAACAGGCTGTCGA